>DPWT01000187.1 GCA_003527555.1 Verrucomicrobiales bacterium
GAACTGGGCGTCAACGCTCTGATACCATTGGTGCAATTTGGCGCGCATCTTGGCTGCACGTTCTGGAAATTTTGCTGCCAGATCATTCTTTTCACCGAGATCATTTTTTAGGTCAAAGAGCATGATTTCCCCATCCTCATAGTGCTCAACGAGTTTGTAATCCCCCACACGAATTGCACCGCCGGGAGGGCCTCCCTGATTGCTATAATGCGGATAATGCCAATAGAGCGTATCGCGATCCAGAGACCCACCCTTCAGCACCGGGGCAAGATCAACCCCATCAATCGTGTGTTTGGTTTCGATTCCCGACGCCGCCATCACAGTTGGATACAGATCAATCGAGCAAATCGCTTCCTCACTCACAGCTCCCGCCTTCGTCAACCCAGGATAACGAATGATCCATGGCTCACGAATGCCGCCTTCATAAATCCAGCCCTTACCCCCTCGTAACGGTAGGTTACTGGTTGGCATTCCTTCACTGGTGGATAGGCCACCATTATCGGATGTGAAAATCACAATCGTATTATCCGCCACACCAGATGCTTCAAGCTGCTTCAAAACCTTGCCCACGGCCTGGTCCATGGCTTCGACCATGGCCGCGTAAACAGCATGCTTTTGTAACGAGCGCAACTTCTGGAGTTTCTTCCCAGCAATTTCACCCGGCACTTCAGAGAACTCTTTGCCTGTCACTTTTTCTGCCTTTGCCTTGTATTTTTTAACCAGATCAGGACGTCCGATGAGGGGCGTGTGCACTGAGTAAAAAGAAAGGTATGCGAGAAAGGGTTTATCCTTATTGGCAGCGATGAATGCCGCAGTGTCTCGCGCCAAACGATCCGGCAAGTGATCACCCGATGGACTCTCTTTCATCTGTGGATTCTTAAATGGGGCAAAGTATTTTTTACCGCTGTAGGGACCACCCCCGTGATGGCCACCTATGTTTACATCAAACCCACGATTTTGCGGTAAATGTTTGTCTGTCTTACCGAGATGCCATTTACCGGCGAAGAATGTTGCGTAGTTCTTTTTTTTCAGAGCTTGGGCCAGAGTGATCTCATCCAACGGCATTTCCCCATTCAACGGAGCCGGTTTGAACTTTCCTGAACGCGTTCCTGAAAAGAAATTGGTCGCTCTCACTCGTGTTGGATACTTACCCGTCATCAGGCTGTATCGCGTCGGTGAACAGACCGGATTCGCGGCATAGCCATTGGTGAATCGCATGGCTGTTTTTGTAAATTTGTCGATGCTCGGAGTCTCGTAGAAACAATCTGGGTTGTTAGCACCAATATCCATGTATCCCAGATCATCAACGAGGATTACCACGACGTTGGGCGGGCGGGATTTCGCAGTGCTGTCGGCAACGAAAGCAATCGAGGTGAAAATGACGGTGAGAATACAGAGTAGGCGTGGCATAGAGGAATAGTTTGATTTAACGATGGTATTATCGATCCTGACGATTTCAACGATTTGAAAACCTCAGGATGATTTCTTGATTTTATATACACGCTCAAAGAGGTGAATCTACGATCAATTCATCCTAATCTACTTTCTAAGAGAAAAATATTGCTTCGGGCAAACCCTCATTATCAATGTCCACAGAGCATTACTACTACAATAATTCATTGAGTGAATAACCTCCGTATCCCAATTTCATCTTGTGTTAGAAACACCTCGAGGATATATGAGTATATAACTTTTTCTTTGAGATTTTACAGATCAGGAAACGCGACGACACCCTACAGTTTTAAAGCTTGAACATTACTACGGTTCAAATCCACACTATTTACCATGAAGATTATGCCACGACTCACAGCAATTCTGCTCTTCAGCCTTCTGTTGTCTTTATCCATTCAAGCCCGAACATTTTACAACTCCGAGGGCAAGAGCATTGAAGCTGAACTGATCACAGTGGAGGGTAATCTGGCCACGCTCAAACTCAAAAACGGTCGTATCACCAGAGTGGCGGTTAGCAAATTTTCCAACTCGGATCAGGCTCATATCAAGGAATGGTGGCAAGAAAATAAGAACAAAATCACCGCGCGAGATGTGAGGCTCACCATTCGCCAGAAAAATCATTTCACCAAAAAACCTGAAACCAAAATTATTAAAAATAAGGGCAGAATAAAGACAAGCGAAAGCGAATTCAACTACCTGTGTAAATTGGACAATTACTCTGCCAAAACAGTCAATGGTATTAAGGCTATCTTTAACATTCACAAAAGAGTCAGCAAGCGTGACAAAAATGGCTCCTCAAGCGAGGTCAAAATCGTCACCAACAGTATGCAACTCGACCTACTCCAATCCAAAGGTTCGCTCAAATTTGCTTCTGAGGGTGAGAAGTGCAGTTCCTTGTCGGACACAGCCAATAATCAGTCACTACGAGAAACCATCATCGGCATGGAAATGACCCTCTACGCTGACGGGAAAGAAATCCTCACTCAGTGCCATCCAGAAAATTTCAGCCGATTCCTTGAGGAGCAGGAAGCTCGTAATGAAAAAAAAGAAATTGCTAACGAAATAAGAGAGGACAACAAAGATATCGCTGACGGCAAGCGAAATAGTTCCGGTCAGGGACGGAAATATGATGAAGATGTAGCCCGCGATAAACGTAAGCGGGCGGCCGCTGATGCAGTTGCACAACGCAAAGCAGACGAGCAAGCCGCACGTGATAAAAATAAGGAAAAGTTCAATAATCGTCAGCGATAAGGATTATCGCTCTTTTTCCTCTCAATGGTACCTCTATGAGAGGACAAAATGAGGTTACCTCCGCTGGGCACTCAAACCCTTGCTCGCCTGCAGCACGCAAATGGATCTCGGCCCTGCCCTTAAACGCCATCACCCCCGCCTAGCATGCTAGGCGGGGGTGATGGCGGACAGGGCGGGATTCGAACCCGCGGAGACATTTCTGCCTCACACGCTTTCCAAGCGTGCGCATTCGACCACTCTGCCACCTGTCCAGATAGTGTATAGTCGACGGGCGCGGAAGCTACCGAGACAAGCGGGCGATGGCAATCCTTTTTTCTATTCTTTGACAAGCACGGCCGGCACTCCCCTTCGATGTTTATCCTCAAGATTAGAAACACGATACCAGGTTTTCTTCTCTGCGTGGTAATGAAAATAAACGGCTTTCTGCTGGTAACCATTCTCACAAAGAACAGATACATACTTTCCTGGATCAACAAGATAGACCTCAGCGGCCGACCATTCATGTGAGCCCGGTCGGTTTTTCCTCCCGACAGCTGCAGCTATGTTGTCTGGATTATGGAGGAATGTGAGAAGAGCCCTCTCCTCATGGGTCAATAACTCCTTGGAACCACTGAATTTCACATGCTTAATCATGTGATGACAAGCAGACTTCTTCACAGCGGTTTCAACTGGCCATCCAGATGGCTTTAAAAAAGTATCACAAGACACAAGTGATACGCATAGTATGGCACAGAAAAGATAAGAAAAACGCATGTCTAAATATTAGCCTACTTAACTACCGTTTGGCAAGTCTAGCCGCTGTATCGTCATATAATAACTACGCTTATTTATCTCCAATAGCGGGTAAAGTATTTACCCATCTATGCAGATTACTCTGAGCGCCAACGCCACCCATTTCACCCAATAAACTAGCACATTTTTGATGCCACGTAAGGTAGTCAGGTGCCTTGAATTTGCCGGCCGTACCCGGAAAAACGAGATAGGTCACAGCGAGATTACTGACTGGCCTCGAGTAAGGTCCAGCACGCGGATTAAGTTGCTTTGCCATACGTAATGATGCCTCGCCCACCTTAAAACTAGGGCCTGCATCACCGACAATACATGGGTAGATTTTTCCCTTATGAAAAACCACTGCATAGTCGCCAATACTCGCCGCATATTTGTCACTTCGGTCTGTCACCATGTTAATTGGCATGACTATAAAAGGATCGTAGGCAGCAATGAGATAGCTCCGCGCCTGCATATCCTCAATTTCGCGTCTAATTTTTTTAATGCGCAACTGCAACCATGCTTTACGCTCAGGTTTTGTGACTGGTTCAGCTATTTCTGCTTTTGCTTTGGCAATTCTACTTTTCCAACCGCTGATGAGCGGGTTAGGCGTAGAGCCTGTTTTTTTCCATCCATAACTCGTCATCGGTTGATAGTTGCTGGATCCTACAATCGTATCAGGCATCACCGGTAACCGATCGCCATCAGAACCATCAGAAACCACATCCATGTCGGCCTGCATGAGCAAGACACGCCTGCCTGATCTTGGGTGTTTGAGGTTGAGGATTGTTTCACAATCAAAAAAATTATGCCGCGTCATCAGATCATTAATCTGGGTGGCATTTTTTTTCAGTCGCTCGGTTTTGTTTTTATAGAGGCTAAAATAAAAGGGCGAAATTTGCGCCAAAGGCATCATTTCCTTGAGCCCAGGTAACGCTAACTCAATGCCAGGACTAACTCTCTGCAGATCCTCCATCGTAGTAGTAGCAGTGGGCATGCGCACCTTAAGTTCGTATTCTGCAACGTAACTCACCTTGTTATCGCGTTCAAAAGAAGCTGCTTCACCTTCAACCAATGTTACCATTGTCTTAAAATCAAAGCCCTTGGACATACGCCTTAGATCTCCACCTGATGAAGCCGTATGATCCACTGGAGCAATAACTTTGACATCAGTCACAGGTTTAGTTTTTTTTGTGGGTTCGGGAATAGGCTTAGATATTGGACCAGAAGTAATATCAACCGGCTTGGCAACCGGCTTAACCGGTAATTGTGCTGGCTGTTCTTTTTTTGTATTTACTATAGCTCTCCAAATTTTTCCGGGTAAAGGCCCCTGAGCAATGACGATCATACCGCAGACAAAAATAAAAAATGATACGCGTAACCATGGAAAAGCCGCCACTTTGGAATGTTGCTCTACACCCTCAATCTCATGTGGATCATGCTTACGTTGGTTGCCGGATGGAGGTGACATAGGTAATGCTAAGTTAGATTATATTCTCGCTTTATCAATGTGGATTCAAGTTGAAAGCTTTAGCTAGACCGTCAGGAGCTAGCTCTGCAAAGTCATCCCAATCTCGCTCACCCGCAGGAAAGACTGCAGCCTGCCGGTAATCGCCAGCTGCAATTGCTTCTATTGCTGCCTCCGCCCATACGAGCGCGTGATCAAGAGTAGCCTCATCAAACCCTGACCAACTGTGAAATTCCACATCACTTACGGCACGAGGTAAATTAACATAACCCACTCCGGGCAAATCACCTGTTTTGAAGTGCTCCCTTACGAAAGCCGCATAAAGCGGTAACTGCACCTCAGCCCATCTGCGCTCAGCACTCCCTTTCCGACGAGGAGGATACAACTCACCTAGACAAGGTCTATTTTCAACTTCTTTCCATGCCTTGAGATGCTGCTCTTGAGGTGATTTTGCCTTGCCGGTAGTTTTATAATCCAAGACTCTCCACTGCTTACTTTCCTCATTGAAATCAATACGATCAATCATCATGCTGATTGGATGCCCTCCCAATTGCCACGGTGCATCATCTCCACCAACTTTGAATTCAGTCGCGATGATTCTCCATCCTGCGGCTCGCTCGTGCGCTTGCTTGGATGCAAATACACGTAACCGCTCGCGTGCTGATTCCACCTGAACCATCAACGGAAGGTTTATTTTTTTGCCATAGATTTTCTCAATCGTTTGGTTAAGTGCCTCGGACAGGTAATCTGCTATTGCTTCTGCATCTAACGAATCACGAATCGATTCATCATTACCAAAAACCTCCAACACTTGGTGACATAGATTACCAAAATCCAACGCATCCATTTCGCGTTTCTCAGCGTCATACGTCTTCATTTTTGCGATACGTTTTAAAAAAAACCTCAGTGGGCAGGCCATATAATCCTTAATCGCAGATGGTGATAATGGCCGAGGAGGATTACTAAGATATTTATTAACAACATGTGGGAATTTTAAGTCCCAATCGCGTGTCCATGGCCCTACTGGAGAATCACCAGATTGTATTTCGGCAAACAAATGGTTTACCACCTCAGCAAGTTCTTTACCTTCGTAGCGCATGAGCAATCGTGATGGCTTACATGCCTCTCCGGCATCATTAAAACTGGCTACAAGGGCATCGACTCTACCATTTCCTTTTCGGCTATGAAGTGCTGCAGACAATAGAAATGCGTCTCTGGCACATCGAGCCGCAGCGTCACGCAGACCCAGTTCTTTTTTTAGGCTGTTAGGCACAAACGCATCATCAATAGCACCATCCGGCACACAACCCTCATGCATACCAGCCAGAATCAAATGGGGCGCAGAGTCATATGAAACTTCAAGCCAGCCTTCCATATCAAGGACTTCATCACCTTTCCCTGAAGAAGTTTTTACTCCGCCGAGTGACTCCGTTAGCATTTCCATAGCCTCTTGAGCTGACACTCCGTCACCATGTAACTCGATGTGTTCAATCGCATCAACCACCTCAGCAGATGCAAGCTCAGCCTTGCGAGCAAGGTCCTCATCGGTTTCTTTCAACCAAGCTACCAGCCAAGATCTGATGACTACGGAAATATTTCCTGATTTCATTTCATCTAATCTAGATGAAATGGAGTTGATTATCTTCAGTTCTTCACCCGATGCCAAATAGCGGGCATCATTCATAGTTTCAGGAAGATGCTTGTGGTGCAATTTATCCATTAGCATTGCCGCATGCTTACGCGATATTTTGAGTGGCAGAAACATCTCAGCGCCCGGCACTCGTACCAGCTCACGAGCAGCGTCGAATGAGCAAACATTACGGAGCAAATCAGCACAGCACATTACTAATCGAGCAATTCCTGAGTCCATGATTGGTTGACCTTCAGGATCATAAAGCGGCCAGCCTGCACTATTGAAAGCACGATCAAGAGCTGGAGCAAATGATATATCACAAAGAGCGAGAGCAGCCGCTTCTGAATCGGTCTTATGCTCGGAAAACAAGCTCACTGCACGATTTGCAGCCTCGCTGGCAGAATCCACTAAATGCAGTCGACTTTGCCACTCAGGGAAGGGAATCGTCTTATTGTTCCAAATTAGAGGACATGGAACACCCCATGCATCAAAACCGCTACTCTCATCGTCCGGCGCATGGATCAGCACTGTGATTGGAATGTTTGATCCCATATGTGCCTGCAGGGAATTAAGAGCTAACAGCGAAGGATCGGGAACACAGGCTACAACGATTCGCGATACACCGACAGGAATGTTAGGAGCATTTGACCGCTCACGCTTAGCCTGCACGGCATCACGTAACTTCCATGATTTTAACACCTGAAACATCCGCGTCTCAAGCTCACAAAGCTCTAGCCAACGGTTTTTTTCAGGACTACATGCCAATGCATCATGAAAACTTTTATCAGCATCTGCTAGAGTATCACGCAAGTTATGCATCTGACGCGCTAAAGCCATTGCAGCTCTGAAGCTTTTCAAAGCAGTGCCTGGGTGATTTGGCAGCAAGTTGGGGAAATCTTTCGGCTGGATTGACTGCACCGCTTTCACCCACGCCCACAATTGCTGTGAGCGTGACGTCACTCCATCCACGTCGAACAATCGGCTTGGTGAAATTACATGCGGTGATAACACTCCCCCACCCTCAGCTGATAAAGCTAGCCGCAGCCGCCTGCCACTATTAGAAGTCGGCACGACAACTAATGTTTCGGACAAAAGATCCTGATCTGCTAGCAACCAATCTTTGACCGAATCAATCAGCGGCACGTTCCAGCCAAGAAATACCCGTTCTGGAAACAGCTCTGCCATAGTTTATGCTTCTTGGCCAACGACGTCCCCATCCTCGGGATTATCCGCATCAACATCTTCCACCTCATCATCATCTGGGACAACGCGGGCAATATCTTGCAGGCTTTCGCCATTTTTGAGATTTACTAATTTAACACCTTGAGCAGCGCGTCCCGTTTCACGAACATCGGCACAGCGAATACGAATTGACTGCCCAACCGATGTCATGAGCATGAGTTCATCATCCTCAAAAACAGATAAGGCTCCAACTACACGGCCTGTTTTTTCAGTCACGTTCATAGTTTTCATCCCCTTACCTCCACGACCTTTGGCCATGTATTCATCGTATGACGTGCGTTTACCAAGACCATTTTCACTAGCGACGAGAAGCTTGGTTTCATCATTCACAATCGTCAACGCCACAAGGTGATCTTCTTCACGTGGTTTGACCCCTGCCACACCAGCTGATGGTCGTCCCATTGGACGGATATTCTGCTCACTTGTGCGCACACAATATCCAGCACTGGTAACAAGACAGATGTCATCATTACCAGACGTCAATTTCACCTCCACAAGGTCATTACCTTCATCTAGTTTGATAGCAATGATTCCATCTTTTCTGAAATTTCTAAACTGACTTAATCCTGTTTTCTTTACCTTACCGCTGCGAGTAGCAAAAAATACGAATCCATTATCTTCACCAAAGGTAGTATCTTCACCCTCCTCGTTCGTTTGACGCTCTAACCGGAGTGTGGCGGCAATATTTTCGTCAGGCTGGAGGTTAAGCATATTTTTAATACTGCGACCCTTCGATGTTCGAGATCCTTCGGGGACACCATAGACACGCTCCACGTATACACGCCCGGTATTGGTGAAGAACATCAGGTAATCATGTGCTTGGGCTGAGAACAAGTGCTCGACAAAATCCTGTTCATCTTCATCAGAGACATTGGCATTGCGTGTCTCCATTCCACGAACCCCTTTGCCGCCACGTGCCTGAACACGGTATTCAGCAGATGGCGTACGCTTGATGTAACCTTTATTCGACAGCGTCACAATCATACCATCATTAGCGATAAGATCTTCGATTGCGATCTCACCTTCGTCTGGAAGAATTGGGCAACGGCGAGGTGTTGCATGCTTATCTTTGACCTCAAGGATCTCTTCTTTGATAATTGCAAGAACACGAGCTTCTTTAGCCAGAATATCAAGGTAATCTGTAATTTCCTCCAAAATATTATCATATTCATTCTTCACTTTATCCTGCTCCATGCCAGTTAACTGGTAGAGTCGCAGTTCAAGAATCGCGTTTACCTGACGATCGGTAAAGATATACGTATCGCCTTGAATACTTGGTTGAGAGCGAATCAAAATGCCTAATTGCTCGGCAGTTTTTGTTGGGAACGTATAAGCCTTGAGAAGTTCACGTGCTTCATCTCGGTTTTTTGACCCTCGAATGATCTTTATAAAATCGTCAAGGTAGCCCAATGCCAAAAGGAAAGCTTCTAAGTTTTCAGCGCGATCCTCGGCTTTGTGAAGGAGGAATCGTGTCCTACGAATTATAACTTCACGGCGGTGCTCGATAAAGCAGTCCAACGCATCCATGATAGACAACTGCTTAGGACGGCGCTCATGAATAGCCAACATATTGACACCAAAAGATGTCTCCATTGATGTGAGTTTGAAGATTTGGTTAACGACTACCTGAGGACGAGCATCGCGCTTGAGTGTGATTTCAATTCGCGTCTCATCATCCGAAAGATCGCGCATACCAGAGATGTCCAATAGGATTTTCTCACGCACCAACTCAGCAATTCGTTGCTGCAATACGGCACGGTTCACTCCATGTGGCACGTCAGTGATTGTAATAACAGAGACTCCTGATGGTTTCTCATCCACCTCCATCGTGCCGCGCATCTTAATACTACCCCGGCCAGTATGGAAATAGCTGTCAATTCCCTTAAAGCCTCGAATCTCACACCGCCCAGCAAAATCGGGGCCTTTGATATGCTGCTTAAGTTCATCAATGGTCAGCTGTGGGTTGTCTATTCGCGCACAAACACCATCGATCACCTCTCCCATATTGTGAGACGGAATGTTCGTCGCCATGCCCACAGCAATTCCAGTGCCGCCATTGACTAAGAGGTTGGGAATCGCAGCGGGCAAGACACATGGCTCGTTACGCGTCTCATCGTAGGTCGGCTGAAAATCACAGGTCTCTTTTTCAAGATCAATCATCATCGCTGAACCCATGTGGGTCAGGCGTGCCTCAGTATATCGCATGGCAGCAGCGGCATCACCTTCAACCGAACCGAAGTTACCTTGACCATCAATAAGTATTTCGCGCATCGTCCACGGCTGCGCCATGTTGACGAGTGTCGTGTAAATCGCGCTATCACCATGCGGGTGATACTTACCCATCGTGTCACCGACAATACGAGCACTCTTCAGGTGCGGCTTGCTCGGGCTCAGCGAGAGATCGTTATGCATTGCATAGAGAATGCGGCGCTGTGATGGCTTCAAACCGTCTCGCGCATCAGGCAGGGCACGGGAAATAATGACCGACATTGAATAGTCCAAGAAAGACTTAGACATTTCATCCGCAACGTTGATCGGCTTAATTGAATCGTTAGACATAGTGAAATTTGATGGCTGAATTTTGGCTTAAATAGTGTGCGGCTTCAGTTAGACGTCGAGGTTCTGCACATTTAGCGCATTATCTTCGATGAATCGTTTACGGGGCTCAACGATGTCCCCCATGAGAACATCAAACATTTTGTCAGCTTCGATGGCATTTTCTTCATCTAGGCGAACTTGAAGGAATTGGCGTTTTTCTGGATCCATGGTGGTGGCATATAGCTCTTTAGCATTCATTTCACCCAATCCTTTGAATCGCTGAATACGCATGCCCCGGCGGCCAATTTCAAGCACCCTATCCAAAATCTCAAAGAGGTTAAACACAGGCAGTGCTTCGGCATCTTTGCCGTCACCTTCAATCAGTTCGTAAAGTGGTTTATCCTCAGAAAAAAACGGCTCGGTCTTGAGACCAAACTCATTAAGCCGGGCAAGCACCTTTGAAATAGCCGTTGATTCATGCAGGTCACGTTTGACTGCTCGGCGCTGGACACCTTGATACTTCTCTTTCAACTCAGCATCCTCCTCTTCAGTGAGCTCTTCTTCAAATAGCCGGAGATCACGATTTTCGTGAGCATAGGAAAGCAATTCCTTTTCAGTAGCGAAGTATCGCGTTTCTTCCTCGTTACCGACACGGATTCGCACCATGTATTCTGGCAGGTGTCCGTTTTTCCCTTCGGCGAGCAAGTCTTGGAAATCCCCCCCGTGGCCTTCCAGTGTTGCGGTAAAACGCGTCAGTTGCGCGAGCGTATCTAGCACACTTTTGAGTAGATCTCTATCCACCTCATCATCGCTGCCGTATTTACGCAGACGTACATCTTCTGATCCAAGGGTAATAAGAATTTCATTGAGGGCATCATCATCTGCAATGTATTCCTCACGTTTTTTTCGTGTCACCTTGTAGAGTGGTGGTTGGGCAATGTAGAGGTATCCAGCCTTTACGAGCTCAGACATGTGACGACAGAAAAACGTCAGTAAGAGGGTACGGATATGAGCCCCGTCAATATCAGCATCGGTCATGATGACTACCTTGTGATAACGAACTTTTTCAATATCAAAAGAGCCTTCTTGGTCGCCCTCACCAATCCCCGCCCCAATCGCAGTGATCATGGCTTGAATTTCCTTGTTCTGAAGCGCCCTGTGGAGCCGTGCTTTTTCAACGTTAATTACCTTACCTCGTAGAGGTAGAATAGCTTGATTGATTCGGTTTCGTCCTGACTTTGCAGAACCGCCAGCGGAATCACCCTCCACGATATAAATTTCTGATTTGGCAGGATCACGTTCTGAGCAATCAGCGAGTTTACCTGGGAGCCCGCCGCCCGACATGACAGATTTACGTACTGTCTCTCTGGCTTTTCGAGCGGCATCACGAGCTCGCGCCGCGTTAATAGCTTTATCGATGATTGTTTTGGCGAGGTTAGGATTTTCATCAAAATAATCCTGAAGCCCTTCGTAAACAATCGAACTCACCACACCCTCGATCTCGGCATTAACTAACTTATCCTTGGTCTGCGAACTAAAACGTGGATTAGGCATTTTTACACTCAACACACAGACGATTCCCTCGCGAACGTCGTCACCAGATAAGGCTGGGTCTTTATCCTTGAGGATCTTATTTGCTTTCGCGTATTGGTTGATTGATCTGGTCAAAGCACCTCGAAAACCTGTCAAGTGAGTCCCTCCATCGGCATTAGGAATAGAGTTAGCAAAGCAGAGGATGTTATCCTGATAGCTATCGTTGTATTGGAAAACAACATCAGTAAAGACGTCATCCTTGGTAATCTTTCCATCATAATCGACTTCAATCTTGCGCTTGCCCTTAATGATCACCGGATCTGGATGCACCAAGGTTTTGTTTTCCCCAAGTTGAGAAACGAATTCTTCAATTCCCTTAGCATAATAAAAGCGGTCTTTTTGGGCGCTTTCTGGACGTTCATCCTCAAGTTCAATGATCAACCCGGGATTAAGGAATGCGAGTTCTCGCAAGCGCGTGGATAAGCGCGCAAATTCAAACTCGATCGTATCCGTGAAAATCGTTGCATCAGGAAAAAAGGTTATTTTGGTCCCTGTGTGCTTGGCATCTACCTCGCCAACGACTTCGAGCGGCTTAGTGGTCTTACCTCGTTCGAATGTAATCGCGTGGACTTTACCCTCACGGCTTACTTCCGCCTTAAACCAATCCGACAATGCGTTGACACACTTAGCGCCAACACCATGTAAACCACCTGAATATTTGTAAGCACCTTGACCGAACTTACCACCAGCATGCAAGCTAGTAAGTACAAGCTCCACAGCTGGTATGCCAAACTTAGGGTGCATTTCTACGGGGATACCTCGCCCGTCGTCTTCAATAGATGCGGACCCATCGATGTGCAGACCAATTTTGATCACCTTACAATGACCTGCGAGGTGCTCATCAATTGAGTTATCTAAAACCTCAAACACACAGTGATGTAACCCTCGCACATCTGGATCTCCGATATACATTCCTGGGCGCTTACGCACAGCGTCAAGCCCCTCGAGTTTATCAATCTGTGATGCACCATATTCTTGGGCATCTGAGACGTTTGTTTCGGCTGCTTCTGCTTCGATTTCAGGATCTTGATCGGGCTCGTGTGACGTATCAGACATAGAGGCATTTAATGTCCTAAATTATAACCCTGGAGACAAGTTTCTTTCGCTTTTTTTGAAGATTATTTAGCACTTTTTTTTGAAGTCAGAAAACATATTGAACACGGCCTCATCATGAGAGCCATTCGAGAGACTGCTGCAGTGTAGAACACACCGAGTATCGCCATGGGAATTTTAAAACCCATCTTGTTCTGACTTAAATATTGAGCAGTTTCCTTTGCCAGTTGAGGAGTTGATCCTCCGCACCTTCATGACCACCTGCTATTGCCTCAAGCGGTGTTCTGGGGGCAATGAGTGAGCCCTCGATATCGAGTTCCTCCGCGATTTCATCTCTTTTGGAAATGAGGTCGTCTAACTTGGATTCGAATGCTGGATCTTTACGACGTCGAATACCACGAATACGCTGGGGCATATCTGCCTCTTGAACGGCACGAGCTTTTTCCACGGCTTGCTCAAAATGCTTAATCCTACTACTACGGTAATGCTGTGGTAGTTGCGGTTTATTACCGAGTACCAGACCTTGCGACCATTCAATTAGTTGCCGGTTGCCGCAAACCATGAAGGACGGTCGATCCCACGCAGCAGCCTGGGCATCCCGCCAATACCACAGCGCCCTTAAGAAAGTGAGCCCTTCCGGTTGGAGCTTACCGCTACCTTTGATACGCCACGGATCCTCTTTACCTATTTTTTTCTCGAATGCCTTATGCCGGGCCGCTTCACAACTTTCAAGAAACCAGTCATACCTACCCTTATCTTTAAGCTGCTTGACAATGATTTCGGCCATGGGGAGGAGGTAGATCACATCATTCAAAGCATAATCCTCCATCACTGGAGTGAGGGGACGTTTTGCCCAATCTGCTTTTTGAGATGTCTTTTCTATGAAAACATCCATGTAATGCTCCACAAGATTCCCATAACCAAACTTCCTTACGCCAAGCAGCCTTGCTCCAATTTGAGTATCAAAGACCGTAGGAGGAATCACCCCTAGGTGCTGCTTAAGCATGTGCATGTCATAATCCGCTCCATGCATCCAGCAGGTTGCCTTCGTAAGGTATTCCGAAAGCGCTGACATATCATCAATTGCGAGGGGATCAATTAGCACGTGATCGTTCCCATCACTGAACTGAATCAGGCATAGACTCTCGCTGTAGCGATGCAAAGAATCGGCCTCAGTATCAACAGCGCATAAATCACCACGATTTTTCAGAAACTGCTTAAGGTCTGTGGAATGACTAATCATGGGCATCTAGTAAATATGCTTACCTTCCGATAGTGAGTCCTGACATTAGCAGTTCGACGTTGCTCCCTGTCTTGGAAAGGTTTTTCAGAAGTGTTTCTATGGCCTCACCGATAGGCAGCGACGCGAGCTGACGCCGGATCTCGAGAACTTTTGCCATTTCATCTGGGTGATAGAGGCGGTCGTCATTTCTGGTGCCACTCTGGGGAATATGAATTGCTGGATAAATTCGCTGTTCGGCAAGCTCACGATCCAAGCGCACCTCCATGTTGCCTGTTCCTTTAAATTCCTCAAAAATGACCTCGTCCATCTTAGACTCCGTCTCAATCAGTGCGGAAGCCAGAATTGTCAGACTACCACCTTCTTCACAGTTACGTGCAGCGCCAAAAAACTTACGGCTTTGCTGCAGTGCCACCGGACTGAGTCCGCCAGATCCTATTGGGCCACCGCCGCGCTGTGCGTTGTTGTGACCGCGGGCGAGACGTGTTAGACTATCCAGTAAGAGAATAACATCTTTACCCATTTCAACCAAGCGCTTGGCACGCTCCATCACAAGATCAGAGACCTGGGCGTGACGCTTGGCCGATTCATCAAAAGTAGAACTGAAAACTTCAGCATCGACCGTTTCTTCAAAATCAGTGACTTCCTCTGGGCGTTCATCGAGCAGCAAAATGATCAACTCCACTTCAGGGTGGTTAAGCTGAATAGACTTAGCAATTTGTTTTAACAAAATGGTCTTACCTCCACGTGGCGGCGCTACGATAAGTCCTCTCTGACCTTTCCCCAAGGGTGCAACGAGATCAAGCACGCGGGGTGATAGGCCTGTTTCGGCATTCTCGAGATGAACCCGCTGGTCAGGAAACATAGCAGTGAGATTTTCGAAGTTCTTAGGTTTTTCATATTCATTGGTCGGGAGGCCCTCGATTTCAAGAATTTCATCTACAGAGATATACTTATCACGCCCTTTGGGTGCGCGCAGACTAACCCTCAGCCGCTGCCCCACCAAAACACCATACTCACGAATCAGGTGACCGCTCATATAGAGGTCGTCCGGGGATGTTTTGAAGCTTTTTTCGGGATCTCGCAGCATCGCATAATTATCCTTTGCTTGTTCCATCACCCCTTCACCTATAACCTCCACTCCCTCTTTCGCATAGAAGGCGACTAACTCAAATACCAGCTGGCTCTTAGATGCTTTTGCAGGGATCTTTACCGGCAATGCTTCTAACATAGAATAAATTTCCGATAGCGGCTTGATTCGAAATTCATTGATAGAAATCTTCTTAGGCAGCTTTGGGAGTATGGCCACTGGCGTCACCGCCTCGGACGAAAGCTCCATTTTTTCCGCCGGCAAATTTTCATTTTCAGGTTCTTCGTTCATTGGGTCTAATTAAAATTTATTTGTGAATATGACAGAGCGGCGTTGGAAGCTATGATATGGATTTCATCTGAATCAGATTAATCCGCACGAGCTAAAATAGCGCCGGCACTGTTTCTCTAGCATCTCGACACTTCCCTCGTTCCAAAAGATGGAATCCGCAAGGATCATCTTCTTGCCCAAGGGCATTTGGGCCGAGATCACGGCTTGCACCGTTGTGTCACACCATGCGTTGCGATTTTTGAGTCGTTCAATTTGGGTTTGCCCACTGGTGGCAACCAACAGATTGGCCGACTGACCAAAATCAAATCCCTTCTCAAACAGGAGGGGGATATCCGCAACGAACAAGCGTGACGACTTGTTTTTAGTGGTTTTCCGCAACAAAGCAAGACATTCCTCACGCACTCTGGGATGGAAAACGTCCTCCAGCTCCTGCCTTGATGAGGTATCTGCGAAAGCAAGATTACGCAATGCCTCTTTATTAATTTCACCATTAGGAAACACGACTTCGCAACCAAAACGACTGGTCAATTCTTTTTGTATTTCGTCTTCTAAATATAAATCGCGCACGCAAGTGTCAGCGTCAAATATTACACAGCCAGGTAGCAGTCGCTGAATAATTTTTACACATGTCGACTTACCAGTAGCAATGCCGCCAGAAAGACAAATGGTTTTCAAGTTATGCTGCATGAATTCCTTAATGATTGTGAGTGTGCATACTTACCCACTCGTCTGCCAAGATGATTCTTTATATGCAAAAACCTCGGCCGTCAAAAAACGACCGAGGCTTGAAAAGCATTAGCTGAAATTACTGACCCGGATAGGTTAGCCGGGCAAAAGGTCTTCCCCGTCTAATTCTACATCTGAGCCAGTACCAGTTGATGGCAAGTTACCCATATTGTCATTGATTCGCTCACCAGCAGCATCAATGATCTCAGCCGTGACAAAAATAATCAGGTTACTTTTGATTCGATTTTCTGATTTGGACTGGAACAGGCGACCAATAACCGGGAGATCACCAAGTATCGGGACCTTGTCTTCCACGTTCTGCACGTCTTCACGCATCAATCCACCCACGGCAACTGTGTAGCCGTCGTAAATCGTCAGCGCTGTGGTGACTCGGCGTGTAGAAAATACAGGCATCTCAATCCTGTTATCCGTAATGGTAACTGTTTGTGGAAGGAAAAGCGGAGCAGGCCCTGTCGACGGGCTCTGGATTGGCGATCCATAGTTAATGAAACCTTCAAACTCGACGATTTCAGGAGCAAAGCGCAAATCAATGGTGTAGTTGTTCTCACCAATGGTTGGCTCGATCTCGAGCGTCACACCCGTATTCCGCGTTTCAAACGCAGTGGGAGTAGCAGGCGTCACGGGGAAGATAGCAGCACCTTGGTTTGCATCACCTCCAGCTCCAGTAGCACCAACAGCATTAGGAAGTTCTGGTGGTTCATACTCAGTTGGATAAATAAACTCACGAATCACCTCAATCGTCGCCTTCTCACCACTTCGTGCAAGAACGCTCGGCGCAGTCATGATGTCAGCTCCTTTTTTCTGGGCGAGGCCACGCATGATCATTTGCACATCACCATCCGTAAACAGCCCAGTGAAAGAAAGAATACCTGGAGCAACCGATCCATTTTGTGATGATCGGTTGGGGTTATTGAGTAATGAATCAATACTATCACGTGTAACAGCAAAGTCACCACTGCGAAGCCCAGCAGTGGCAATGTTCGTCACGCCATCGGCGCCCGGAGGGAATGGAGCACCTTGACCGAAGTCACTGATGGACCGTGCGGATCCATTTCCGAGGGTTCCACCACCAACGAATTGGTTTCCTGCCGCTGCATTGGGGTTGAGAATCCAATCAAAACCAAGCTCATCAGTGTTCTCTTGGGAGATCTCAATGAACTTTGTCATGATACGAACCTGACGCGGACCTTGACCGCGAATCGCTTCAATGATGGACTCTATTATATCCAAGTTCGAAAGAGTGTTACGCACTACCAGTGTGCTGGTTGCCGGAATATAGTTGGCAAATGCTTTATCAGGAAAACTGACACCGTTGCTTTTAAGTAATTCTAATGCTGTGGGGCGCTTACCAATAGCAGGACCCTCGTCATCAGCACCAAAAGGATCAGCATCGCCACCACCATCGCCGTCATTACCTTGCTGTAGGTTAGCAATAAAATCAGGGGGCACTACAAACTGGCGTGTGTACAAATCATCTGCAGCAACCGCGGTGAGTGGCAACAAAATGACTGAATATTCGTCAAGCTTGTAGCGGAGGCGGGTTTTATCACATATATACTGCAGTACAGTGCCGAGCGGCACGTTGCGA
The DNA here is from genome assembly GCA_003527555.1 of Verrucomicrobiales bacterium. Classification (GTDB taxonomy): domain Bacteria; phylum Verrucomicrobiota; class Verrucomicrobiia; order Verrucomicrobiales; family Akkermansiaceae; genus Oceaniferula. The sequence continues at coordinate 17,955 of DPWT01000187.1, forward strand.
AGCTTCAATTCATCGATACGCAGACTATTGATGTTGGAGGCAGGCTCACTATCGGCAGCGAGAGCATCTTCAGCAGCATCAATATCATCTTCGTCAGCTCCAGTAACGGATGGCTTACGAATGATAAAGTTAATCCCCTTGCGGTTTTCATCAGGCTCGGTATCGAGCTCACGAGCACGCAAGCGAATGTAGTCAAGCGCCTCCTCAACCGTAGTATTGTCAAAATTAACCAAAGGAATGATGATGTTATTCAATTTCTGCTGAATATATTGCACCCCGGTGCTAGAACCACCTTGGGTGATGCCGCGGCCAATGTCAGGAACATCTTGAGGCACTGCCATTTCCCAAGCCCGATCCACTTCCATGAGCAGGCTAGCACGGGTTTGATCATATGCAGCGCGGTAATAATCAGACTTTGTGGCATCAACCTTTTCGATCCAGCGACGTGCAGCCTTGTTGTATGGATCAATCAATAGTATTTTCTTGAATTCAGTATTTGCACGGTCGTATTTGCCTAGGTTGTAAAAACCTTCACCTGTATAGAGGAGCTTGCGAACGTCGTTTACATTTTTTGTGTGCTCAAAATTCAGCGCTGGATTGTTCCGGATAGGATCGTCAAGATACTCAAGTTGCTTTTTGGCATCAAAGTTCGCGGGATCTCGAAGAAGAACATTTTCGAGAAGTGTGCGGGCATCATCCTGCTTCCCGACGCGACGATAATCTTGGGCCAGTGCAACGGCAGCGTCACCGAGGTGGGCAGTGTAGGAACGACGTCGTTCTGCAAGTGCGGGTCCGGGCGGCAAAAGCCTTAAAGCCTCCGTGTATTGATCATACGCTGTTTTATAGTTTTTTTCATCATAGGCCGCTCGTCCATCAAGAAGCGCCTTGTTAGAATCAGCTACAAGTGAGGCACGGCGTGCAATCTCTTTGGTAGCGATACTGGATTGTGCATGCGTAAGGTTCGCCGCAACAGGCATGGCCGCAGCTACGGCCATAAGGACAGCAGCCTTTTGGCTAATGGGACGGCGTATGGAATTTAAAATTCCATGATTAGTTGGGTGCGTAGGTATAGTATCCATAGTAAGTGTGTTATGTTTCTGGCGATTTGAATCGGGTTTGTGAAGTATTATTTTGATTATTTTAATTATTATATAGTTGCCCAAAGGTTAGGCATTAAGAAAGCTTGTTGATTAGCTGGTTATTTGAACTCCATAGTGTGTGTGTTTGACTGACCATTTTCGTCAGTGTATACGACTTCTACTAGTTTGCTTTTCAAGTCAACTTTCTTAAGAAAGTAAGGTTTTATCTTTGCATCGGCTTTGTATGGAAGAGAGAAATTGGTACCCTCCTCGATCTCAAAGTTATTGCCGCCCTGCTTAAGCGCCTCAAGCCGCAGCGTAATGGTCGTGTCCATGATTCCGCTAGAGCGATTGCTAAGGCCCTCAAGCCTTCCACGCGAATCAAACTTATAGACATCTCCTTTTTTATTTGGCTTCTGATCCTCAAAAAGCCAGATCTTGTCTTTCATGCCTGTTCTTGTATTTGGCTTTTCCATTACGCTTAAGAATTTGAATCGATCCTTCATAAGGGGAAGGACGAAGG
>DPWT01000139.1 GCA_003527555.1 Verrucomicrobiales bacterium
TACTTCAATTATAAGTAATGCTTTATTAATACAATGTCGTTTAGAAATAGATTACCAAGGATCGTAATGTTAACATCCCATAGTCTAATCTAGCATGACCATATTATGGCACATGATTCATTTATTTTTCATTCAAAGCGCTGAATACGAGCATTCAGTCAGGTTACCTAAAAGAATAGCTAACTCAAAATTGGGATATTTATCCTAAAGTGCCCTAAACACTTGTGTGACCATCAAAACCACTCAAGAGGAACATTTCTACGATATCAAAGGTCGATTACGCTCCTTATCGTTGCCCCATAATAACCACTGTAGCATACACGATAGCCGCAGTAGTCAAAATAACCCCCTCGACGCGTGACAGTTTCATACTGGAACCCATCAAAGGAATAATCAATACGGCTAAGCCCATCATCACACTTAGATCAAGCCAAGACAGAGCACCAGCTTTCAGTGGCCTAATCCCAGCCGTCGCACCAAGGACAAACAGTAAATTGAAAATACAGGACCCAATGGCATTACCGGTGATGATGTCACCCTGTTTTTTGAATGATGCCACGACCGTGGTAGCAAGTTCTGGTAATGATGTGCCTAGCGCAAATAGAGTTAACGAGATAATGACTTCGGGCACACCAAAATACAAAGCCAGCGATTCTCCATGAACGACTAACCAATCAGACCCAAGCACCAAAGCCCCAATACCAAATATGACTAAACCGACATCAATCCATAAGCGTGCACGCCCCTGCCGAGAGCATTCAATAGCCGCTTTCTCGAATTCTTCATACCTTTCTTGAGTATATCGCGCCCTCTTTGAAAGCCTAAGATTAGCGGCGATATAGAACAAAATCCCCATCACCAAAATCATTCCTTCCCAGCGCTCAAGTGCCATATCACTCATCATCCCAACAAACACCGCACTAGCTACCAACAAAATTGGCAGTTCGCGTTTGATTAGTTGCGAATGCACCACAATCGGGCGAATCAAAGCAGCCACTCCAAGAATTAGAGCAATATTGAAAATATTTGAACCCACAACATTTCCCAACGCCATATCAGGACTTGCCTCTCCTACCGCAATTTCCCACCCAACCCACCCTGCGGGCACCGCTATCACTTGCGGAGAGTTTGCTTTCAAGCACACGAATAACTCCGGCATACTGGTACCGAAAGCCACAACCGTAAGGCCAACAACTAATGGAGAAATCCCCAACCTGAGCGCAATCTCTGATGCTCCTTTTACCAGCCATTCAGCACCAAAATAAAGCAATGCAAGACCACCTATGAGCCAAAGTAAATGTATAACGATATCCACGGCGACAAACATGTACACGCACAGTCGCGAATAAAACTTCAAATTTACCGCAAACCCTATTAAACAGGCCCCATGTCACAGAAACATCGTATCACAGTTCTCGCCGGAGACGGTATTGGCCCAGAAGTTATGGACGCATCACTCACCGTACTTGAGGCTGTTTCCAAAAAGTTTTCCCTAAATTTCGTAAAGGATAGCCAACTCGTAGGCGGCGCTGCAATTGATGCCGTGGGATGTCCGCTACCAGCAGAAACTATCGCATCTTGTGAACAATCCGACGCCATTTTGTTTGGTTCCGTAGGCGGCCCAAAATGGGAAAACTTACCTCCAGATCAACAACCAGAACGTGGCGCATTATTGCCGCTGCGTAAAAAATTCAACCTTTTCGCCAACCTCCGCCCCGGGGTTTGCCTGCCATCACTTACCCATGCCTCCCCAGTGAAGAACGAACTCATTCCAAACGGTTTCGATGTTCTCTGCGTGCGTGAACTGACCGGCGGTATCTATTTTGGTCAGCCGAAAAGCATCACCGAGGAAAATGGTGACACCGTCGCTATCGACACCATGGTCTATAAAAAAAGTGAGATTCAGCGGATTGCTCGTGTAGCATTCACAGCAGCAATGGCACGCGACAAACGACTGTGCTCAGTCGATAAGGCTAACGTCCTTCAGAATTCTGTTCTCTGGCGACAGACTATCATCGATATTGCTGAGGAATTCCCAGAAGTTGAGCTTTCGCACCTTTACGTAGATAATGCAGCAATGCAGCTGGTTAAGCAGCCAGGCTCCTTTGACGTTTTGGTCACTGGCAACCTATTCGGTGATATTCTTTCCGATGAAATGGCTATGATTTCAGGATCACTGGGTATGCTACCAAGTGCATCGCTTGGAAGCCAAAACGACAACGGTCTCTACTATGGAATGTATGAGCCCTCCGGCGGCTCTGCACCCGATATTGCAGGCCAAGGCATCGCTAACCCTATCGCTCAGATCCTCTCCATCGCCATGATGTTACGTTATTCCTTTGGCGAACATGATGCCGCTAAGACCATCGAAGCAGCAGTGAACTCTGTCATCAATTCCGGACTACGCACAGGCGACCTATTCACCGGCAAAGACACAGAACAAAAAGTCAATACAGCGGAAATGACAAATGCAATTACCGACGCAATCTAGCAGATCTTTTTCAATTGCGATCAAGTATCATGTGACGCGTTTTCCAAAAATAGGATAGCCCTGAGACCACCGTTAACAAAACAGCCGCCCAGAGCGATGCTGGCATTAACCAGTGATCAGGATCAGATAAATACCGCAACAGCCTGACAAAGTCATTATTCAAAGCAACCACAGAAAATGTTAGGTGCACCAAAGCGGTAATGATAAATATTAATTGAAATGCTGTTTTCCACTTTCCTAAAACGTCAGCAGCAATCACGCAATTTTTATCCACCGCAATCTGCCGGATTCCAGTCACTAGAAACTCCCTACAAATGATTAGTGCTGTTACCCACACCGGACACAACCCCTCAGCAGACAAATAGACGAACCCAGAGCAAACTAAAATCT
>DPWT01000076.1 GCA_003527555.1 Verrucomicrobiales bacterium
AACTTTCATTCGGTTTCATTGTTTCATACGGTATATCCACAAAATCCCATCCATACCGTTACCATCCATTGACATCATGTCGAGCTACCTGACACGCCGCCCGTTATCCAGATGACTAACGATTCACCCAATCAAGAGACAGCACCCAAAAAGCTCACAAATGACAATGTGGATGTTGGATTAATGTTGCGCATAGGAAACCGTGATGAAAAAGCACTTGAAGAGCTCATTGAGCGACACCAAGGGGCTGTTATCGGCACCGTGGCCAAAATGTTAGGCAATTCATCTGACGCAGAGGATATCGCTCAACAGGTATTTATTCGTATTTGGAAAAGTGCTCCTCGCTATGAACGCAAAGCAAAGTTCACTACATTTCTTTTTACCATCACTCGCAATCTTGTTTTTAATGAAAGCAGGAAACGCAGCCGCAGGAAAGAGCACTCAATGGATGAGCGTGAGGATGACCATCACTTACAAACGCCTGATGATGTAACAAAGTCACCTGATGATGAAATACTTCATAAAGAACTTCAATGTGCAGTTGATCGAGCTATTGCAAATCTGCCGAAAAAACAACGCATGGCTGTGGTTCTACGCCGCTATGAGGGAATGCCTTACGAGGAGATTGCAAGCGTGCTCAATTTATCTGTGTCTGCCGTAAAAAGTCAGTTGTTTCGCGCTCGAGCCGCTCTCAAGATTGCTTTAAGTAGCTACATGGACCAATAGCTTATTTCATGACTTGCAGCACAGCAATCCAGCATTAGAATAATCACCGTTATGCATATTTTTCGGCTTCTTATTTTCCTAGTAATATCTCTACCGGCCTCGGCGAAAGTTACCACCACATTGATTGCCGCTGGATTCAAAAACCCAGTATGGGCTGAAGCGCCCGCTGGAGAAACAAACCATCTATGGGTTGTTGAAAAAAAAGGTGTCATTTGCTTAGTGCACAGACAAAGCGGCAAGAAGCAGGAATTCCTCAACATCACCAAACACATCAATATACGCATGAATGAACAGGGCCTGTTAGGTTTAGCCTTTAGTAAAGACTACCTGAAAACTGGACGTTTCTATGTTTATTACACCAACACGCAGGGTGACACCGAAATCTGCAGATTCACTGCCAGCGGCATCGGCATGCTACGTTGTGATGCCAACACACGCGAATTATTGCTTACTTTCAAACAGGATGCGAGAAATCATAATGGTGGGTGGATTGGCTTTGGGCCTGACAACTACCTTTACATAGCTACCGGTGATGGCGGCGCCGCAAACGATCCCAAAAAACGATCTCAGGATTTATCCAGCTATCTCGGAAAACTGCTACGAATTGATGTATCTCCAAAAACAGGTTACCGCATACCCAGAGACAACCCGTTCAAAAACAAGGCCAACGCCAAGTCTGAAATTTACGCATATGGCTTGCGCAATCCATGGCGATGTTCATGGGATCGAAAAACCGGCGATTTTTATATTGGCGATGTGGGGCAAAACCAATGGGAGGAAATCAACTTCATGGCTGCTGGCAAAGGCAGTGGTGCGAACTACGGTTGGCGACTGCGCGAAGGCTTGATTGCAACACCCAAGAACGGTGTTGGCGGTAACAAACCGAGCCAAGCTGTTGATCCCATCTATGTTTATAAACACGGCACCAGATCAAATCAGGGACTATCTGTTACAGGTGGCTACGTTTATCGTGGCCCCATCAAGAAACTCCAAGGTAAGTATTTTTTCGCCGATTATGCAAACCCGCGTATTTGGTCATTCGAATTAAAAAATGGCAAGGCGGTCAATACCGAAGACTGGACAGATCGACTTAGACCCCAGAAAGGTAAGATCAATTCGATTGTCTCGTTCAACGAGGATCAGGACGGCAACTTGATGATTGTCTGCCTAAACGGTAAAATTTATATGATCACAGCAGAGTGAACTCGTTACTCTGGCAGCGGAAAACCTCGGTTAAACTCATAAACCATCTCACGAATTTCGGAGAGCTTAGCTTCGTCATTATGGTTTTGAATCGCATCGTGGATAAAATCAGCCACCTTCTCTGCGTCCTTTTCCTTCATGCCTCGTGTGGTCACAGCAGGCGTGCCAATGCGTATACCACTCGGCTTGAATGGCCCAGCCGTATCAAAGGGAATAGAATTTTTGTTAACTGTGATACCTGACTCATCAAGCGCATTCTGAGCGATCGAACCATCTATGCCAGCTGGGCGCAGATCTACCAACATAAGATGGTTGTCTGTGCCGCCAGACACGATGCGGTAGCCATGCTCAGTCAGTCGAGCAGCAAGTGCTTGTGCATTTTTTACAACCTGCTGCGAATACTTTTTAAAGTCTCCATTTAGGATTTCCCCGAAACATGCAGCCTTTGCCGCAATAACATGCATCAATGGACCACCTTGAACTCCAGGAAACACCATTCCGTCGATTTTTTTAGCATACTTTTCTTTGCAGAGAATGATGCCGCCACGTGGTCCACGTAATGACTTGTGCGTAGTCGAAGTAACAAAATCAGCGTGCGGTACAGGACTGGGATGAACTCCTGCGGCAACAAGGCCAGCAATATGCGCCATATCCACAAATAAATAAGCGTCGACTTTACGAGCAATCTCCCCCATTCTCTCAAAATCAATTTCCCGAGGATAAGCACTGGCTCCTGTGGTAATTAATTTAGGCTTAACTTGCTCGGCAATTTCTTCAAGCGAATCGTAATCGATTCTCTCATCATCTTCGCTGACACCGTAATGAGTGACTTCATAGAATTTACCAGAAAAGTTAGCCTTATGTCCGTGCGTGAGATGACCGCCATGAGCAAGATCCATAGTTAGGATTTTGTCGCCTGACTTCAGCACAGCGAAATACACAGCCGTGTTCGCCTGTGATCCAGAGTGCGGTTGGACGTTTGCATGCTCAGCCCCAAATACTTGCTTAGCACGATCAATTGCAAGCTGTTCAGCCACATCAACAAATTCACAACCACCATACCAGCGGCGACCAGGGTAACCCTCAGCATACTTGTTAGTCAGCAGGCTTCCCTGCGCCTCCATCACAGCTCCACTAGTGAAGTTTTCTGAGGCTATTAGCTCGATATTCAGCGACTGGCGTCTCTCCTCTGCCGCTATGGCATCGTGGAGCTCAGGATCAGTCACGGCTAGCCGGCTGCCAGAGGCTTTGCTAACACGTGTTTCATGGCGACCACCATCAAACTCTGTGATAATAAACGCATCCACTATCTTCAGAGCTGTTTCATTATCAAGATGCGCTGCACCCAAACACAGCGCGTTGGCATCATTATGCTCGCGAGTGGTTTCGGCCTCCTCAACAGTGCGCACATTGGCACCCCGAACTCCTCTATGCCGGTTGGCGG
>DPWT01000143.1 GCA_003527555.1 Verrucomicrobiales bacterium
CACGGAATGCTCAGCAGTAGCTCTTTTCCATTCTTCAATTTGCTCGGACGTAGGATGCACATCAATGATCTTAAGTTGCACGTTGGCTTGGGCAAGCTCAGCCTGAAGCGACTCAGTATTCACCTCGGCCAGATCAGTAGCATCCAGATAACCCACCGCGCCCAGCAGATCAACTGCGTCGTCAGGTAATGATGGAATATCTTTAAGCTTGAGCATGATATAAACTATTAAGCTTGGACATGCTACCGAGCGAATACCTTGTTGCAAGAAGCATTATCCAAGCGATGACCTCATTTCTTGAAGTTGAGAATGTTTTTGTGCCCACTCATCAAGACGAGATTTTTCGCGATCAACGAGTTCAGTGGGTGCTTTATCCACGAATGCCGAGTTTCCAAGTTTGGCTTCGCACTTTTTCACCTCTTGAGCAACCTTGGCGATCTCTTTATCGAGCCGTGACTTCTCAGCCTGCATATCGATGAGGCCATCGAGCGGCATATAAATCTCACCGACGTCCGTCACTGCTGCAGGTGTTCCCTTAGGTGCATCATAAATATCTAATACCTCGATATCACCACCTGCTAGCAAACCAAGCACATCCGTCTCGGCCAATAACCAGTCAGATGCTTTAATAACAAGAAACTTCACATCCTTACGAGTAGCAACGTTGTATTCCGCTTTAAGATTACGCATTTTACCGGCAGCAGCGTAGATTGCCTCGGCATTTGTCTCTCCATCATCAAATGTTGTTAGAGTTGTTGATGGATACATCTTTTCCATCACATATTCTCCCCCAGCAAGATAACCCATCCGAGCAGATAATTCCTCGGTGATGTGCGGCATGAAGGGGTGAAGCAGTTGCAGGAAACGGCTCATCACGGAGTCGAACACTGCAAGCGTAGTTTCGCGAGCTTCGGGGCTTGCCGTATCACGCAAGTCACCTTTGACAGCCTCGAGAAATTTGTCGCAGAACTCGCCCCAAAGAAAATCATACAGCTGTTGTGCAACGTCGTTAAAACGGTAATCAGCATAAGATTTCTCCACACTAACTGCCAAAGCATCCAGCTTAACTGCAATATCCCTGTGATAAGGCCGAATTCCATTTACCTCTGACAGCTCTTCATTAACAACTGTCGCAACACCGCACATTTGACGAAATCGACAAGCGTTGTAGAGCTTATTAGCAAAATTCCGACCTTCTGCGACCTGCGACTCATCGAACCTAACATCCGTTCCTATAGGTGCGGTGCGCATCAAGCCAAAACGTAAGCCATCCGCACCATACTGATCCATCAGATCAATTGGATCAGGTGAATTACCAAGTGACTTGCTCATCTTACGTCCCTTGAGATCACGGATGATCGAGGTGAAGAAAACATTTCTGAAAGGTAATCCACCAGCGAAGTGGTAGCCAGCCATGATCATACGGGCGACCCAGAAAAAGATAATATCTGGCCCAGTCACAAGGTCAGCGGTCGGGTAGAATTTTTTCTGCTCTTGCCCATTCATGGTGGCGAACGGCCAGAGCCATGAGCTGAACCATGTGTCCATCACATCTTCGTCGCGCACCCAAGCCTCCGGATTAGATGGAGGCTCTGTTCCGACATAGATATCACCAGCCTGCATATCCACAACATCAAGTGACTCGGCTGCTTGCAACTGGGTCACTTTTTCTTTGCGGTACCACACGGGAATCTGATGCCCCCACCAAAGCTGACGACTGATGCACCAGTCTTGTATGTTTTCCATCCAGTTCGCATGCGTTTTAGCCCAGCGTGCCGGACGATAAACAATACTACCATCGGCAACAGCATCGGCAGTCTCCTTGACAGCAGGATATTTAAGAAACCATTGCATGGAAATGCGCGGTTCAATAACGACATCGGCACGCTCGGAAAAACCTACATTATTTTCATATTCTTCGACACGGATAAGCAACCCTTTGTCATCTAACATCTGAGCGGCAACCTTACGTGCCTTGAAGCGATCGAGACCATCAAGCTCTGGACAATCCGGACAGTTGACGGTGCCATCGGGATGAAGCACATCAATGATTTCCAGATGATGGCGTTCACCAATCTCGAAGTCTGCCTTATCGTGAGCAGGAGTTATTTTAAGAGCACCAGTTCCAAATTCAATGTCAACATGATCGTCAGCAACGATCTCTATCTCGGCCTCAGGGAACGGACGGCGCACTCGACGTCCGATATACTTGGTGAAACGGTCATCTTTTGGATTCACCGCTACTGCAGTATCACCCATTAAGGTTTCCGGACGAGTAGTAGAAATTTCTAAGAACTCACCAGGTGCGTCAACAAGCTCGTATTTCATAAAATAGAGCTTGGACTTCTGTGGCTTCATAATCACCTCCTCATCAGAGAGGGCAGTGAGCGATACTGGGCACCAATTGACGATGCGCTTACCTCGGTAGATTAACCCTTCGTTAAAAAGCTTAGTGAAAACCTCAGCAACCTGCGCTGAATAATCATCATCCATAGTAAAACGCTCACGCTCCCAGTCACACGAGCAACCAAGCCGCTTGAGTTGCTTAATGATAATACCACCGTGCTTTTCTTTCCAATTCCACACACGATTGAGAAATTCATCACGCCCCAGATCACGGCGCGTTTTACCTTCCTCATCGCGAAGCTGTTTTTCCACTTTTGTTTGGGTGGCGATACCCGCGTGATCCGTGCCAGGAAGCCAGAGCACTTCCTTACCTTGCTGACGCGCTCGGCGAGCAAGAATATCTTGAATGGTATTGTTGAGGACATGCCCAAGGTGCAGAATGCCTGTGACGTTCGGCGGTGGAATGACAATCGAGTAGCCCTCTTTGTCTGAGGATTCATTCGCATGGAAACACTGGTTTTCCAGCCAAGTGGAATACCATTTTCTTTCCACCTCTTGAGGTTCATAGGCTTTGGGCAGCTCTGACATGGCGCGGTTTCTGCCAAAGTAACCGCTATTTGTAAAGGTTGCTTCCTTTATAAACTTCAAGTTTTAAAGTCTTCATGCCAGTGAAAATTGGCTGTTCATGACGAAATTACAGGCTAAAAAATCGGTCATGCCAACGACTATCCTTGCTATCGAATCCAGCTGCGATGAAACCGCAGTAGCAATTCTACGTCATAATGGCGGTGTGGCAGAGATACTATCATCGGAAATATCATCCCAGATTGACATCCATCGAGAATTCGGTGGAGTTGTTCCTGAGTTAGCAAGCAGAAACCACTCGCTACATTTGAGACCGCTCATAGAAATCGCTTTGAAAAACTCGGGTGTCGCAATCGACAACATTGATGCTATTGGCGCGACGGCTGGGCCGGGACTAGCGTCATCATTATTAGTGGGAAACACCACTGCAAAGGCAATGGCCATGGCAATAGGCAAGCCCTTTATATCAATCAACCACATGGAAGGCCACTTGCTCTCACCGTTTATGAATCGCATGACATTGGAGCCAAACCTAGCTCTGATTGTATCTGGCGGCCATACCATGCTAATTCACATGAAGGCATTCGGCGAATACTCACTGTTAGGCAGTACGCGCGACGACGCTGCGGGGGAAGCATATGATAAAGTCGGCAAAATGCTTGGGCTCCCCTACCCGGGCGGACCTGAGATCGAGAAACAAGCATGTGAGGGATCGACACAGGCTTGT
>DPWT01000253.1 GCA_003527555.1 Verrucomicrobiales bacterium
TTTGCGATCTCTATCAAGATCTGGCAGAGAGGGCCAAGAAAAAGGTCTTAGCCACTGGCAAGGGCACGCGCCACCAGAATGTGAAGCTTTATACTGGTGATAAGTTTGCTTACAAAAAGATGCTCGCCGAAACCAAGCCTGATCTCGTTTACGTCGTTACTCCTTGGGAATGGCACGCACCTATGGCGATCGATGCTATGAATGCCGGAGCCCATGTCTGTGTCGAGGTTCCATTAACCACATCCATTAAAGAGTGCTGGGACGTGATCGACACATCTGAGAAAACACAGAAGCACTGTATGATGCTTGAGAATGTGAATTACGGTCGTGAGGAACTCATGTATCTCAACATGTGCCGCAAAGGAATCTTTGGCGAAATTCTTCACGGTGAAGCAGCCTACATTCATGAGCTGCGCGGCCAAATGCGCGCTGTTGAAAGAGGCCGCGGCACAGGAAGCTGGCGCACCCTCCATTGGGCTAAGGAAAATGGCAACCTCTACCCGACGCATGGACTTGGACCTGTGGCACAGTATATGAATATTGGCCGGACTGACGACAACTTCCGCCGCCTCGTATCGTTTTCATCTCCCGCTCGTAACCATGAGCTCTATGCCAAGAAGCGGTTTAAACCGGACAGCAAACTTAATAAGATCGATTACACAAAGGGTGGTGATTTAAACACTTCTATCATCAAGACAACCATGGGAAGAACCATCATGGTGCAGTGGGATGAGAGTAGCCCTCGACCTTACACCCGTCACAACCTAATCCAGGGAACTAAAGGGACGGGGAAAGGATTTCCGTTCGGAATTGCGCTGGACTACGGCAAAAACGAAGGACTCCCTGAGAAGCTATTCCAAAAACTCGCAGGCAAAAAGAATCGCACCAATTATCATGGCTGGTCTACGGATCAACAAGCGTTCTACGATGAGTTTGACCACCCGCTCTACAAGCGTATGGCTGATGTTGCCAAAAAAATGGGCGGACACGGCGGCATGGATGCAATCATGAACTTTCGCGTGGTCGAGTGCTTGCGCAAAGGTCAGCCGCTTGATCAGAATGTCTATGAGGGGTGCCTCTGGTCCGCTGTGACTCCTCTATCACGCAAGTCAGTTGCCGAAGATGGGATGCCACAGGATTTCCCAGACTTTACCCGCGGCCAGTGGAAAACCACAGCGCCGCTGGCGATCGTCGGCTGATTGGTGAGTTGTTCACGAAATAGAAAACCCGCTAATCGGTGAAGGCATGGGCACCATGCTCAGTGACGCCCCGCAGAAAATCATTACCGCCTTTACCAAGCTCACCGAGTCAGCTTTGTCCTGACATTGCATCGTGACCACTGTTGATGTGATATTAAATGCGGGGTTCCCCAAGAACAACGGAATCGCGAAAGGCTTTCATCGGAAGAAGAAACTTATCCAGTGCTTTTCCTACTACGTTTGCTCGCGCATCAGCAGTAGCGATCGTTACGTAAGCAAGGCGGGTGCGAGCTGAAAATCGATATGTATTTGTTATCCTATGAAATGGGGATAATGGGATGCCCATCAGCCACGTAAGTAGAAGTATGATTCGTTTGCTTGTCTCGCTTGTTACTTGTATTTCAGCTGCTCTAGTTGTTTCTATCGACTGTGATGCGGCGGATCAAAAACCGAGCAGAGTCGTCCCAACCGCTAAAAATGTTAAATACGGGTCGCATAAAAAGGAATTGGTTAACTTCTGGCAATGCGAGTCTGAGAAACCCGCAGGCGTATTACTCGATATTCATGGCGGCGGCTGGATGGGTGGCAAAAAGGCAGAGACGATGCGTCCGCATCAGCTCAAACAAGGTTACCATTTGGCCTCTATCAGTTATCCTCTTGTCAACGAAGGGGCGGTGCAGCCAGCCATGCTTCACTCGGCTCTACGTGCTGTGCAATTTCTACGATTCAAAGCAAAGGAATGGAATATCGATCCCAAACGCATTGTCGTAACCGGTGGTTCAGCGGGAGGATGTTCCAGCCTGCTTGTGGCTCTGCATGAAGATGTGGTAAACGCGAAAAGCAGCGACCCAGTGGAACGATTTTCATCACGGGTGAGTGGTGCCGTAGTCGCCGGAGCGCAGACGACTATGAATCCCTTTGTGATCAAAAAACGTATCGGCGAAATAACCTTCGGTAACCCAATGCCCTACAAACCTTTTGGGGTCGAGACCGCCCAGGAGCTCATGGACAACTGGGACAAACACAAAGAACTGGTCTTGAGATGCTCCCCGGTCAGCCACCTCAGCAAAGACGATCCGCCATTGCATCTTTTCTACAACGTCAACCGCGAGTTCCCGACAACAAAATCATCCAACGGAATTCACAGTCCGATCTTCGGAGAAATCATGCTCGAAGCATGCAGGGAAATCGGCGTGGAATGCCACCTGCAATACTGGGAAAAAGACAAACCCAAGCCGAGCATGAGTCGCCAAGAATTTATTAATCGGCTTTTGCTCAAATAGCGGATAATCACTTCATCAGCTTGATACGCCGTGGCTTGTGTAGTCGAACCAAGCTTCTCGCCCCAGTCTACTTGGGTTTGAGGTGGGTGATACGTGTGTACGAAAAACCCGCTAAAACAATGGGCTTTAGCGGGTTAAAAAATGGTACGCAGACTGGGATTGCCTTCGCCTACTCTGGCTCTACGTGCTAGCAGGCCTCCTCCTCCGTCGGCCTGGAGGATAAGGTGCGACGCGATGCGTGACGGCTTGTGTAGTCGAACTAAAGTTCTCGTCCCAGTCTGCCTGGGTTTGAGGTGGGTGACATCTGGACACAAAAAACCCGCCTTGGTGGAGGCGGGTTAATTTAAAGAAAGTACGCAGACTGGGACTCGAACCCAGGACCA
>DPWT01000053.1 GCA_003527555.1 Verrucomicrobiales bacterium
CGCTATTTCTTCGGCGACATGCAGATTTTTTCAGAGATTTTGCTAATGCTGAGCATCTTTCTGCTGTCTGCTCTTTTCACGGCTGGAACGGTCGGGTTTAGCGCACTAAAATCGGTCATCATCAGGGTCCTGTTACCGATCATCGCCGCATTTTTTGTATTCATTTTTATCTGGAATCTATTTTTTGACGGACGGCAGACATTTCTGACTCTGCTCCGCCCAGTGACTCTGGACTCACTGACGACCACGCTGACATTCCTTAGCTTCATTATCGTCTGCGTCTACGCCATATGGATGCTACTTGATCTCGGCACTTCATTAATGGCACCCGTATCAGAAAATCGCGCCACTCGCAGGCGCATAATCAGCTTGGGGCTAATCACTATTTCACTTCTAGTATTTGCCGTCGCCAAGGTCGACATGGAGGTCTCTCTGGCCCTTAGCCTTGCATTCTGTGTCCCTGTCAGCGTGATTAGCCTAACTGAAAACACGAATTTGGCACAACCCATCGTTGCTCCATTCACCAGAAAAGGAATGATTGGCTCAGCGGCTGGACGCGCCCTCTACCCCGGCTGGGCAACCGGACTGGTATTTGTGTTGTTGCTGTACGGGCTAATACAAGGGCTGATGCATTTCAGTTATCGGGCCAATGCCGAAGCAATAACCCTTCTCAACTCTGCGTTCGCATTCTTACTTTTCCCACTGGCGCTGACACGGTTGTTCGCAAAAAAACATGATAATCGTTTTGGCATATATCTAATTTTTATCTGCACCCAATTTTTGATCGTGCTGATCGTCATAGCTGCTGAAGAGTTCATAGACGGCGGGAAACTCCAGATCATGCAATGTTTTTTCTGGGTACCCACAAGCATTATCCATCTGGGTGAATCGTCCAGATTTTCTGAGACCGCGCTACTCAATGTCTCTTATATAAATGTGATTCTCTATGCCAGCATCGCCCTGACATCCTCTCTCCCTGTCTGGAAACATATCCGCGATGTCGAACGCGTATCCAAAAATGAACAATGACCATTGACCAGTTAGCTCTACTCCACACCCAGGCGTCCGTTTGCGCGGAACGCCTGACCCTACCACTGCGTTCACAGGTCTGGCGAGGCATGGCTGGCGAGTTTCAAGGTGCAGGCACAGGCTCATCAATCGATTTCCAAGACCACCGTGCATACATGCCGGGCGATGACCCCCGCCACATCAACTGGCGGGCATTCGCACGCACGGGCAACTATACGATGAAGCTCTACCGCGAGGAAGTGCGTCCAGTTATCGACATTATTTTGGACGCCTCAGAGTCGATGTTCTTCGATCCCGTCAAAGCAGCCCGCACCGCTGAGCTATTTTATTTTGTCACTATGGCAGCAATTCAAGCGGGCGCCTCTGCCAGCATCCATCTACTCCGTGGCGACGCACACACACGCCTGCCGATGGATGCCGTAATCTCACACCGCTGGATGGACACGGTGCACGGCATGAAACCAACACGCCCCGACGCACCCCTGGCTCTCGAACAAATCCAGCTTCGTGGAAATGCAATCCGGGTGCTCGTTTCTGATCTGTTGTTTGAAGGTGATCCCAATCATCCGCTGCGCCACCTGAGCATTCAGCAAGGAAAACCGATTATCCTTGCTCCATTCCTCAGAGCCGAAGCAAATCCTGAGTGGCAAGGAAACTACGAGTTTGTTGATGTCGAAGCTGGTAGTCAACATTCGCATCGCGTTGAAAAATCCACCCTCATGCACTTCTGCAAAGCCTACGCCGCCCACTTCGCCGAATGGCACACTACGGCCAAACGTTTCAACGCCCCCCTCGCCCGCGTCTGCGCCGACCTACCACTCCTCGATGCTCTCAATAAAGATGCTGTCTCAGCTGGCGCCTTGGTTATTAACTAACACCACCACTTTTTATCAATTTAATCCTCACAAATCCGTATGGTTTCTGGGCGCTGTTAGGCGTCCCAACCATTATACTAATTCACTTTCTCCAACGTCGGGCGAAAGTGGTCACCGTGAGCACCCTGTTCTTGCTACGACAGATGCAGCGTGAAAGCACCAGCGGTCGGCGGTTTGATCGACTCGTGAACTCGGTGCCGCTATGGCTTCAGATCCTCTCTGTTTTGCTGGCAACCTGGCTGCTTGTGCAGCCGCGTTATGTGAAGGCAAAGTCGACGCAGAGGATTGCTATTGTGCTAGACAGTTCGGCATCGATGCGTGTGTTCAAAGAAAAAATCGCGCCCGCGTTGGAGAAGGAAATACCACGCCTTCAGGGGAATGCCGCCAACGTTGAGATATGGATTCTGGAGTCCGACCCCGGCAAAGCCAAAATCTACCAAGGCACGGCCCCCGAAAAAATGATAGAGGCACTTGGCAAGTGGACCCCAAGCTCTGGCGCCATTGAACCATCGAACAGCCTCCGTATTGCCCGTAGTCTAGTGAGTGCGGAGGGCGCAGTTTGCTATATCACAGACACACCCATCGATGACACGCTCCCCTACAACGCCTCGTATATATCAATCGGCCGCAACACAGAAAACGTAGGCATCACCGGCGTAAGCTTCGAACAACGTGACGGCAATCTTATCTGGAAAGCCGTAGTGAGAAACTACTCAGAGACAGCACAACAACGAAACTGGTATCTCAATTCGGCAAAAGGTAAAAGCAGCAGCCGTAAGCTCCAGCTCAATGCCGGCAGACTGACCACTCTGCAGGGCGCATTTCCCGCAGACACACAACGCTGTCAACTCGTCCTAGAAGAGGATTCATTCACACTGGACGATTCCTTACCGATGGTGCGGCCAAAGCCCAAGCCACTCATGGTTTTTTCTACTCTTGCCAAGAAATCAGTTCACCTCAGCGACCGAATGCTAAAAAGCTTTCCCAACCTACAGGAAGCAGCAAACCGAGTTACCACCGATCTAGTTATCACCTCGACGGAGACCACGCCATCGCGCAGCCACCTAGTTGTTTTCCCCACCGATCAAGCGCCTACACGACCCTATCTCACAGGCAACATCGTCACGCCCAAACACAAACTGACTGAAGGATTGAACTGGCAAACGTTGCTAGTTCGCCAAAGTATCTCGATTCCGCAGGAAAAGGCAGATGACGTGCTACTCTGGCAAGGAAACCGCGCACTAATTTTTCTGCGTAGGCACCCAGCATCAGGCAATAAAGCCCTGGTGTTCAACTTCGATATCCAGAAATCCAACGCCCTGAAACAACCCGCCGCCGCAGTGCTCTTGCTGCGCTTTTGCGAGCAACTTCGAAACGAAAAAATGGCCCCCGAAACACGTATCACAGAAACGGGAGAGCCTCTGGAGCTATCTCGACTTCACGGAGAAAAAGCACCCACCCTGACAATCAACACACTCGGACTGGATGGTGAACTTTTAAAAACGGAGCAACGCCCCGCTAACTCCGGCGCTCTCAGCGCACCGGACACTCCGGGATTTTTTACAATCGCCCAAGGCGATGAAACGCTGATCACTTCCGCCACCTACTTCGCCGACACCCGTGAGGCGGATTTTTCGAACTGCTCCATCGATGACCTACCCGCAAGCACCATGGCGACTGCTGTTGATCGACATACCCGCGACGACCACCTCTGGCGCGTCTGGGTGTGCCTAATTCTCACCGCCATGCTTGGCGCTTGGTTTTTCACAAAATCCAAAAATTCACCCTCTATTTGATCATGACCTTTACCGCGCCCGAGTGGTTTTTTCTACTTCCCGTATTTCTTTTACTCGCGCTGGTATGGCGTGGGCAGGAGCTGTGGCGGCCACTGCGGGTGTTACTAATATTAGTGGTTACTATGCTACTGGTTGACCCCCAGATCGATAAACAGCAAGACGCACTCGATCTTTGGGTTCTGTTGGATCGGTCTGGATCAACTGAGGACCTAATCGACAAGGGGCTTCCAGAGTGGGAGAAGCTACTAGAAAAATCCAAACCCTCGCGTTACGATACAATGCATTTCATCGATTACGCGTCTAATGTCGTCGAGCGTAAGCCGGGCACCGAGACAGCCGTTTACACCGGTAACCGCAAGCTAACACGGACCAACCTCGCAATCCAGAACATCATGGCTTTGGCGCCCGAGGATAGGCCTTCACGAATCCTTCTGTTTTCTGATGGTTACGCGACCGAACCACTCGCTGAAGCTGCTGCTAAACTATCACGGATGGGTATTCCCATGGACTACCGTCTCGTGCGCGAGGATACCTCAGAGGACTTCCGTGTGGCGAGGCTTCACACCCCTCTTCGCGCGCAAATAGGTGAACCGTTTGTGCTTGATGTGACGGTGCGCGGATACGCAGATGCCGAGATCCCGTTAGTCATCAAACGCAATGGACAGACACTTACGGAAACCAAAGTGCAAATCATCAACGGCACAGGGCATGCAGAGTTTACTGACAGGATTTCGCGTACGGGCTCATACCAATACTCAGCGGAAATCCTGCCGAAAAAGGATGCCCACCCTGGAAACAACCGAATTGAACGCTGGATCGAAGTCGTTGGCGGCCCACGTGTGCTGTTAGTCAGCAAGTACACCAACGATCCAGTGGCAGCCGCACTCCGTGATCAGGACTATGACGTGCAGGTGGTCAGCGAGCCGGGCGCTCTCCGAGTCGGTCAGCTCGCAGGTGCGAGAGCTGTTGTCTTCAATAATGTACCCGCATTCGAGGTGCCTGCCAGATTCCAAGACGCACTGAATTTTTACGTCCGTGAACAGGGTGGTGGATTCATGATGGTCGGCGGTAAGCAGTCGTTCGGATCCGGTGGCTATTTCCAATCAGTAGTCGATAACCTATTACCCGTTTCCATGGAGTTGAAAAACGAGCACCGTAAGCTATCAGTCGCGATGGCCGTGGTGATGGATCGGTCAGGCTCGATGTCAATGTCCGCTGGTGGAGGGAAATCAAAAATGGATCTAGCAAATACCGGAGCAGCACGCGCCGTCGAACTGTTAGGCGATATGGATCAGTTGTGCGTGTTCGCTGTCGATAGCTCGCCCCACAAGATCGTTCCTCTCACCCAAATTAAACAAAATAAGAAAAAGATCATTGGCAAGATACGTCGCATCCGCTCGCAGGGTGGTGGTATTTTTGTTTACACGGGATTGCAAGCGGCCTGGAAGGAGCTCAAGCAATCGAATGCAGGCACGCGCCATGTCATCCTATTTTCAGATGCTGCCGATTCGGAAGAGCCCGGGAAATACAAACAGCTCATCGAGGAAATGGAAAAAGGTGGCTGCACGATTTCTGTGATCGGTCTTGGAACTCCGAAGGACAGCGATGCAGCATTTCTGAAGGATATTGCCAAACGTGGCAAGGGTCGTTGGTTTTTCACCACACGCCCTGCCGAGATCCCGCGACTTTTTGCACAGGAGACGGTGACTATGGCACGATCAGCATTTGTCACCGATCCGGTCGGAACCAAACCCACCGGCAAATGGAGCGAGATCTCCGCCAAGCCATTCACCTGGCCCGAAATGGCAGACGGATACAATCTTTCCTACATAAGACCCGACGCCACAACCTCGCTGTCCACCACCGATGAATACCTCGCTCCGCTTGTGTCACATGCACGGCGCGGCATCGGACGCACAGCAGCGGTTACATTTCCGTTAAGTGGTAAGTATTCAGAAAAAATAAGATCATGGCCACAGTATGGCGATTTTATTCAGACACTCACCCAGTGGCTGATGGGCGATAAATTACCGCCTGGAATCGGTTTGCGCCATCGACTTGAAGGCACGCGTCTAACTATCGATCTCCTTTATGATACCGATGAATGGGCTAAAAAATTTGCGATTCGCCCACCACTCATTAAACTTCTCGACGGTGAGTCATCCGGCTCACCCTATGAAGTAGCATGGAAACGTATTGCACCGGGAAGATTCTCACTCTCCCGTGATCTTGAGGAAGGCACCCTGATCCGTGGAACTATCCAGACTGGAGAGCATGCCATTCCATTTGGACCGATCATCGTAGGATCCAGTACGGAGTGGGCATTCGATCCCGATAGACTCGCCGAGTTACGGTCCGTATCGGCACAAACTGGCGGACGTGAACTCATCGATCTTTCACAAGCATGGCTGAGGCCTCCTGTTATACACAGTACCGACTTGAGAATTCCGCTGGTAATCGCAGCACTCATTCTGATTTTGTTAGATGCACTTGTAACACGAACCGGATGGAAGCTACCACTGCTGGCACGTCAAGCCAGCCACGCTTCCAAAGCCCAGACTAAAAAACAAGCCTCTACCACCAAGCCAAAAACGCCTGTAGATGATGGATATACCGCGCCCACAGCGCAGCCCACCCACACAGATACTGGCAAACCAGCATTGCCGTCACAACCAACAACTAGCAAAGCTGACGAAAAACCAAAAACTACTCGCAGCTCGAGGTTCGACCGTGCAAAACGCCGAAAGTGATTTACAATAATACCAAGAGGCGCAATCAACTGCGCTGATGAGCTATGATAACTGATCATCCTATTGCATTGACCATCGCCGGCTCAGACTGTTCATCCGGTGCTGGTATTCAGGCAGACTTAAAAACATTTTTACAACACAAGGTACATGGCTTGACCGCCGTAACCAGTGTGGTTGCTGAAACACCCTTAGAAGTACGACGGGTATCACCTATTCCTGTGCCACTGCTCCAGGATCAGATTCATATTTTGTTAGAAACTTATCCGGTGGATGTTATTAAGATTGGGCTACTACCAACACGTGCCATTGTTATCGCTGTGGCGGAAATCCTGCAAAATAATAGCACTCCATCAGTGCTCGATCCCGTTATGGTAGCATCCGCAGGCAGTGCACTTTCCAATGATGAAACAACACAGGCTCTTTGCCATAAATTGTTAAGCCAGGCTAGTCTGGTAACTCCTAATATCCCCGAGGCTGAAGTGATTCTTAATCGGTCTCTCACCACAGAACATGACCTAGAATCAGCCGCACACGAAATAGCAGATAAATACCAAACATCCTGCCTGTTGAAAGGTGGTCACCTGCCCGGAAATTCAGATCGTCTCGACGTACTCTGGCACAATGGTAATGCATTCCACTATTACCACCCAACTGTCAATCTGCCCAGCGGTATTCATGGCACTGGCTGCACACTATCATCTGCCATTACCGCCAATATCGCTCTACAATTACCCATTGAGCAATCCGTTGAGGCAGGCATCAGCTACGTGCAAAAACTTATTGTTAGCGCAAATAAATGGCGTGGATTGGGTCAAGATGTCCGATGTCTAGGGTGGTAGATTGTCATGATAGTAATTTATAGCGAGCATGATTTATTTGGTCTCTATCGTAATCAAACCATCCCAACCTGGGGCTGGCACCTCAACTTCAAATAACAATCGCCGATAAAATTTTGCTACTCCCGCAAAATGAGATTCATCGTTAATTTGCTCAAGTAGCTGACTAGCACTCACCCAATCACCCGAAGTATATTTATTCACAACCAATTGCATCACTGCATTTTCCTCAGGTATTGCCGATGCTGGTGTCCAGAGAGACACACCACCATCGCGCCCCATGACGCGAACCTTAGCAACATAAATCCAGTTGAAATTATCATAAAACTTCTCAGCTACTGTGGCCGATATAAGTAGGTCAACCCCTAGAGCTTTGGTCAAACCCTCAATCCGAGACGCCAAGTTAACAGCGTCACCAATAACGGTGAAATCCGTGCGTTGATCTGAACCAACCTCGCCCACAATCGCCTCGCCATGATGAATCCCAACCCCTATCCGGAATGGCTTCAAACCATCGGCCTCCCATGATCTGTTAAGCTCATCAAGCACATCTAACATTTTTTGTGCAGCCAATACAGAATGGTTTAACTGGTTATCTATATCAGATTCTCCTAATTCACCCCATGTAGCCATGATCGCATCCCCAATAAATTTATCCACAGTACCGCCATGTGAAAAAATAACCTCTACCATACGCTCCAAGTATGTGTTGAGCTGCGTAAATAACTCACCGGCATCCTGTTCCTCTGAACGATGAGTGAAACCACGAATATCTGTAAACAACACAGTAACCTCACGGCGATTACCTGACGCCGCCTTATAATAACCCTCGGGCGCACGTATGATAGCATCCGCGACATCTGGGGACATTGATCTGCGTAAATGCCGGTGAAGCTGCTGCCGTCGCGCGCGCTCTGACATGGCTTGCCAAATAATAGCACATAATAGCCCAAGTCCATAAGCCGATAAAGACGCCATGCTACCAATCAAACGCTGTCGATGATCCACTAAAGCTTGCTCTAGATAGAACCAAAAAATTCCCCCAAAGATAATTGCAGCCCCTATGATCCATGTTCGATTCAATTTAAAACAAACAATAAAACTAAGCACAAGACCCAGCAGGACAAGCATCGTAATACGTCTTCTGTCATTAGCCCCATAATCACTATACCAGGCATCTTCCAGCAATGCAGTTAGAACATGCATATGCAATTGCG
>DPWT01000248.1 GCA_003527555.1 Verrucomicrobiales bacterium
AAGCTCGTATCAGATAACAAGAGATCGTCTACAAACACGCAAAAAAACGCCGCATCTTCCGCCCCTACATGGTTGAAGACAGTATCAATGTGGGGTCGTAAAATCGGCTGGAAGCAGGAGGCAAAAGGCGAATCCATCACCGTGCGACTTACCAAGCGTGGGTTGACGTTGGTTGATTAGTCAATCAATTTATCATACTGAGCATGACTGCCAATCCAGAACCAGATGATCGCATCGCCCTCTTGGACGCCCAAAGCCCTGTATTGCAGTCCGGCTCGGACTGACCAGTAGGCTCCAACTTTCTTAAAATGCAGCGATGGATGATACGGATTCTCCTTGAGGAGTTCAAAATTACGGTCGGCCACTTTCTGGACACTCAGAGGAAGAGCTTCATGGGCCTTCCAGAACTTGGGCGTGGCCAAGTGCTTCATAGCTCCTTGGCCTGTCCTGCTTGGTAATCAGCAAGTGCCTCAGCAGCCAGTCCGCCCAACTTGCCGTTCTCGGCATCCTTCTCAATCTGAGCATCCCATTGGGCCGCATCATACCGGGCAAACCAATCACGAAAAGCAGCAAGCTCACTCTTGCTGAGTCGCTCGACGGCTTCTTCAATGGCTTCAATGGTGCTCATTGCTGGGATTTTACTCTAGATTCCAAAATGGTCAATTTTTCTTGCCGAAGAATCGTTTCAACAAAACGACAAAAAAACGCCGCCGGAGGTAATCCTCCGACGGCGTGATGATTGAATGGTTAGTAGGCGTATGCTTACTTCTCGTCCTCTGAGCTTGGGCTCCACTCCTCTGGAGCGTCAGAAGATGCTAAGTTGAACGCTTGCTCAAGACCAACGAGATCACCGGACGGACGCAAGGTCTCGAAGCTGGCAGACTCTTTCTCAAGTTGCTCCGGATCGTAGCTTACTGCCTTAATTGAGAGGCCAATACGACGTTCCACTCGATCAACTTTAATGACACGAGCTTCGATCTCATCGCCAACTTTAATTACGTCCTTAACTTTTTCCACGTGGTCCTCGCTGAGTTGCGAAATATGGATAAGTCCGTCGATGTCGTTCTCAAGGTTAACGAATGCACCGAAGCTAGCAATCTTGGCAACGCTTCCCTTAACAAGGTCACCGACCTTGAATGAATTATCGATGGCTGCCCATGGGTCACCGTCAAGCTGCTTGATACCCAGAGATACACGTTGGTTCTCTTTGTCAATGGCAAGTACCACGGCTTCGACTTCGTCACCTTTCTTGATAACTTCAGATGGGTGATTGATCTTGCGGGTCCATGAGAGATCAGAAACGTGAATCATGCCGTCAATACCTTCTTCCATGCCGAGGAATGCGCCATAAGGTGTTAGGTTACGCACCTCGCCTTTGACTGTCTGACCGATAGGATACTTGGCTTCAAGCTCATCCCATGGGTTTTCATCGAGCTGACGAACACCAAGGGAGATTTTCTGCTCCTCAATGCTGATTCCGAGAACCACAGCCTTGATTTCCTGATCAATTTCGAGGACGTCGCTAGGACGATTGATCCGTTTAACCCAAGAGAGCTCAGAGACGTGGACAAGGCCCTCAACACCACTCTCCATCTCGATGAATGCACCGTATGGGAGAAGTTTTGTAACTTTGCCATTAACCTCAGTTCCGATTGGGTAGCGTGCTTCAATGTCTTGCCATGGATTATCCTCCATTTGCTTGAGACCAAGAGAAACGCGCTCTTTGTCGCGGTCAACATCGAGTATAAGCACCTCAATAGTTTGGCCGATATGCAGCAAAGCGGATGGGTGCGAAATACGACCCCAGCTCATGTCTGTGACGTGAAGTAAACCATCCATACCTTGAAGATCTACGAATGCGCCAAAGTCAGTGATATTCTTGACTTGGCCCTCAACCTTATCGCCTACCTTGACAGACTGCAGGAACTCCTGGCGTTGCTCTGCACGTTCGCTTTCAATCACTTCACGACGGGACAGCACAATGTTCTTGCGCTCATCGTTGACCTTGACGATCTTAAATTCGTATACCTTACCAATATATTCGTTGAGGTCTTTGGGCGGAATAATATCGACTTGAGAGCCAGGCAAGAATGCCTCGACACCGACGTTGACCATGAGCCCGCCTTTGACAGCGCTCTTGATCTTGCCTTTGACGAGTCCACCGTCGTGGAAAACACCGACGATTTTCTCCCAGTTTTTGCGGTGGGCTGCTTTTTCTTTGGAAAGCACGACCATTCCTTCGTCGTCTTCAAGTTTCATGAGAAGCACTTCTACTTCATCACCTTCTTCGATTTCTTCGTCCTCAAATTCAGAGATCGGTATCGCTCCCTCAGATTTGTATCCAATGTCCACAAGGACAACTTGGGGCTTGATGGCTATTATGGTTCCGTTGACAACGGAGCCTTCTTCGAATGCGCGGAACTTTGAATCGATCAAAGTTTCTAGTTCTGCTGTTGCAGTCATTTTGTATTTAGTTGGGTTAAGGTTAGGTTCTTTGGTTAATTTCCTTCCGATCTCTTCGTGCTATTGCAACAACAATTGCCGAAGTGCCCCGCAGGTATGCCAGTGGTAGCGGGGCGCCAACATCCACCAGCAGAAAGAAATGAGCTTGAAAATTAGCTGGCCAAGCGGTTTTGACAAGCAGAATGACGGGAAATTAAACCAAAATCTCTCAGTTTTTAGTTAAACATGCACAACAACGCAAATTACTACCACAAAATCAGGGATTATCCACTGCAAGCGTTTGCTTTGGAGTAACAACGCGCCTTACCCTGGGCAACTTCCGCAGTCTTATGGATTCATCAAGAGAGCGCTGCAAAACAGGTAACCGATTACGCCATATTGCTGGCACCAGAGCAATGCCAGATGGCTTATCAATGTAACCATCATAAGTTTCAACCCCCATATCATTTTTCACATGAAGCCATGGCTTACCCTCACGGTAACTTAGTGTGGCGATCCCAGTCTTATCACTGATGGATGCTGAGCGATCTTCATAACTAATAACGCGTAATGGCATGTTCAACCCTGCCAGAGTTGGGGGCGTTATGGCCAGCTCACCCGGGTGAGGTGGCTGATTTCCATATCTATTTAAAGTCACTTCGAGTTGATTCGATTTTCCAGAACGAAAATAATGAACCTTTACTCGGTCACCGGGTTTTTTAAGCGAAAGTAGCACCAGCATCTGACTTTCGTTGACAAGCAGCTGCCCATCCAATTTCCAAATAACATCCATGGCTTTCAAACCGGCCTTGGCGGCGGGAGCTTGCCCTTTGACTGACTGAAGAACAAAACCGCACCCTTTAGGTAAGTCTGGAAGCTGAGCATACACGCTTGCACTGGGCTTAAAAACACTGACCCCAATATGCACTTGATCATCAGATTCTTGTTCATCACCGGATGCAGCGGGCGCAACAAGTGGCTGGGCAAAAATATCAAATGCCGCCAAGCATAAACCGATCAGCAGAACCGTGTAATGAGCAACCAAATGAAATGATGTAATCATATATATCTGAGGTTAGAAATTTGTGACAGGCACGGTAATGACCTCTTGGCGAGGTTGACGAATGGTAATGACAGCTCCACTTCCCATGTCCCGCATTTGTTGCTCACCAATAATGTGATAGCGGTGGCGGTAGTGTGGACCACTTCCATCAGTAGGAATTATTAAGCCGTCGCTTTCATGGCCACCAACTCGCTGCACAGACTTGAGTAGTGTAAAGTCCGATCTCACCGGCAGATCAACGACAAGTCGAGCTGCATCTGGTGATGCTACCTCCCCAGAACTCCAAAAACCGACAAGCCATGATGCTATGCCAAGTGTGATGGCAGCGGCACTTTTCCAGATCCATGATCGGGGTAATTTTTTGCTCGTAGGGAGCTCGTCAGAGAGAGCTACCTCCTCATTGAGATTCTTGCCAGATGCGATTACAAGCTTGTCGATATAAACATCGCACTCTTGCTTTGCAGTGTCGCTCAAATCACGGGGCGCAATCGCATGCAATCGTTCCTCGAGTGTAATTAAATATGCTGGTTGATGAAATTTATCCATGACGTTCTCCATGATTGGTATCAAGTTTTCGCTGAAGTTGCTCCAGCGCATATCGGTAACGTGAAGCCGCGGTGTTAGGTGAAATCGCCATGCTTTTAGCGATTTCCTGAAATGTCAGCCCACCCCAAATCTTAAGTGTCAGGACTTCGCGCAGTTTGTCACCAAGAGCATCAACAGCACATCGAAGAAATGCCGCCTCTTCATCATCCTCCATGCTCGTGTCAAGCCAGTGGTCATCGCGATCGTGTAAATAAACAACAGCATCTTCTTTACGTTTTTTCCTGCTGTGCTTTTTCCCGTGATCCATGGCAACAAACTTGAGCACTGAGTATGCAAGAGGCAGATCCGGCGGTGCGTTGTTACGTTCCTGCTGGTAGTGCCAAAGTCTGACTAAAGCATCTTGTATCATGTCTTCAGCATCTTCACGAGATGCTGCACGCTGACGTGCATACGCATAGAGACGCGCGCTGTTCTCACTGAGCCAGCCTTTCCATGCCTCGGCATGTATATTGCACAACATCTATCTTTATAATGCTCTATTTCGGAGCATTTGTCTGTAATTAAGTAGTATTAGAAATTAGCCACGAATCGACTCCAAGACGATCTCCGCTACATCCTCTGCACATCCGATGGTAGATTCCATACGACTGATGAATATCGGCTGTTCGGACTCAGGCACTTTATCCCTTCCGTGTGAACCTTTCACTAAGGTAGCGTCTAGCGGAATTACATCCAACAAAGCTCTCATGCCGAGTTTTTTCTTCAGTAAAAACGACGCAATTTTAAGTTTTGGAAACCTTATCTTAGGATCAATAAATAATTCAACTGGATCATACCCTGGTTTACGGTGAATGTCCACGCATCGCGCATAATCAGGGGCCAAAGCATCATCCTCCCAGAAGTAATAGGTAAACCAAGCGTCCTGCTCAGCCACGGCAATCAAGTCCCCCGCCCTCTCGGTTGCTATACCCGTCTGCCATATATCTTTTGGCACGCGGATTTCCTCGACACCATCGCAACCATCTAACAAATCGTATACCTCAGAACGAATTACGGGGTCATTAATGTACACATGCGCTACTTGATGATCTGCTACAGCAAAGGCACGAGAACCACCACAATCGAGTGTCTCTTTACCGAGCTCATTTTTAACTTGGATCCAGCCACGCCTCCTAAACTCTCGGTTCAAATGCACTGCCCGACTGACTTTGGAGATTCCATATTCAGACAGCAACACTGGCTCGACACCATGCTGTTTGAAGAATGTTAACAGATCTCCGATTACAGCATCGATTGCCAACAGCTCCGGCAGGACCTCTGAAGCGCCCGGCCCGAACTTCTGCAAACAGTAGTCAAGATGCGGTAGATAAATGAGGTTAAGAGTGGGTTGCTGTTTACGTTCAATCCATTTTGCCGACTCTGCGATCCATCGTGACGAATCAATTCCAGCTGCCGGGCCCCAGAACGCAGGAAAGGGGAAAGGACCAAGATCTGCTTTCATTGCCTCACGCATCTCCATTGGCTGAGTGTGTATATCAAAAAACTTTCTGCCGTCAGCCGGATAAAGTGGTCTTGGTGTAACAGCAAAATCCACACTGGAATACATGTTATACCACCAGAACATCTTGGCACAAGTGGCTTCAGGAAACTCCTCGCGTAGACGCTTCCAGATCTTATTACCATGCACTAAGTGATTGCTCTGTTTCCAGAATTTAACTTCGGCTGCCTCACGATCATACCACCCGTTTCCGACAATCCCGTGCTGCTCTATCGGATCACCAGTCAAGTATGCAGACTGGGCAGTACATGTAACAGCAGGAAAAGCAGGAGGAAATGAGGAAACATGGCCTTGATCAGAGAACTTACTGACGTTTGGCATATGTTCACCAATCATTTCCTTAGTCAGCCCTACGACATTAATGACAGCAACACGGTTCATAATCAAATTGGGTAGGCTCAATAGTTCCGATCAGCAGAAATCAATTAGATGAATATTGATGACTTGGCGAAGTGAGACCCTTTATGCACAACCGGCTACCTCCTTGTAGGATATCGCAAATACGGACGCTGGCTCGCCGCAGGAATCGCCGGAGCCTGCTTGTCTGGGACAGTAGCCTCAGATCTAGGCTTTCCCGGAAGGATTCCATCAGCAAAATCACGTGTCGGTTTTGAGGCATTGTAACGACGTTCCATATCGGATTGTGCTTGTTGCTGACTTTCCTCCCCAACAACTATTTGAGGCTGGATAAATATCAGCAGCTCACGCCTATCCACGTCTTTTTGAGTTTGCCCAAAAAGCCGTCCCAAACCGGGGATGCGGCTTAGTATTGGCACGCCACTTTTTGTTATCTTAGACGATTCTGTTACCAAGCCCCCCAGCACAACCGTTGAATTATTAGCTACAGTTACAGTCGTAGAAATAGATTCTGTAACAATAGTTGGAATGAAGTTACCATCAATTTCTTGACTGTCTTGAGTATCCTCATTGAGCAAAGAAATGCGCAATGTCACTTCGTGTTCTGAATTGATTAATGGTACAACTTCGAATCGAAGTAATACATCACGATATTCGATGTTGGTACTTTGGGTCGTCCCTGTGTTGGCCCCACTCGTAAAGGTGTTTGTTGGCACAGCAATTCTACGGCCCGATGAGATGACAGCAACACGGTTGTTTGCTGTGTATACTGTTGGACGCGACAGCACCTTAAAATTCGTTTGTGATTCCAGCGCTCTGAGCATGCCAGTGAAGTCTTTGATGCGACCGTACAGGTTAAGCCCGCCCACTGATGCACCCGCTGCCGTGTTGAGGCCTGCGATTGAACCCAGAGTGGATAGGTCCTGAAGCGCGCCAGCACCCCCCGTGGTTCCAGCCCCTTGCCGACTACCACCATCAGCCAAACGGCCGAGGCTGACTCCAAAATCTAAATCATCACCCAGACTAACTTGTCCAAATACAGTTGATATCATCACCTGTTGCGGACGTCCATCAAGCTTGTCGATGAGTTCGGTCACGATACGCAGACTTTCTGGAGGCCCCTGAACTAGTATGCTGTTAGCTAGGTTGTCCGCAACAATAAAGGTTTTCCCAATAACGATGGATTCGGGCACTTCACTTACATTAAACGCCTCAACCGAATCTACACTGTTGCGGCTGCCATTCTGTCCATTTTGGTTTCTGCTCGTCGCCTGATTCCTAGTCTGATTAGTCTGACTGCGGTTGTTTCTTGTATTACCTCCCTGACTACTTGCCGTCGGTCCAGCTGCGGCTTCAAGAGCATCTGCTGCCACTTGCAGGAAATCACTTGCAATGACAAAACGTAATTTTATTTTAATGAAGTTATTTTTATTCGTGGGAGAGTCGAATTCGCGAGCAAGCCCTTCTACAAATACAATGTCAACCGGGCGCCCCATGATGAAAATTTTATTCAACCTTTGGCTGGCGACAATTTGCACTGGAATATCTTCTCCAGCTGCCGTCGTGCCAGCACTGGATGCCGTCTTAGCCTGCTTGCCGGGAACGGGTGGTCGGTTTCCTGTATTCGTTGATCGAGCTGCACCCGCAGTTGTCACACCAGCTGTGGTTTTACGTTGTTGCTGAGCATTCATTATCTCATTGAGTGTCGTGGCAAGTTCCTCGGCATCTGCGAACTTCAGCTGCACCCAAGCTGTACTAACATTGCCTGCTGCCACATCAATATAACGTTGTTGGTTTATTAACTTTCTAACAAAAGTTGCTTTGCCAGTAATGAGCACCGCAGAAGCATTTGGCACTGGAGCAATTTTTGCCCCTGGTCCAAGCCCGTGAATACTCTGCGTAAATGTTCTTACCGCCTCTTCGGGTTTAATGAAACCGAGCTTCATGAAATAGGAAATGTAAGTATCCCCATCGGGAATATTTGCGGGGTCATCAATGATACCCTCCAGCTCACTGGGGCCGTTGGCACCGGTGCCTTGTGCCTTGGGGAGCAGCTTGACTTCATTAGCTCCGCTGGGAACAAAAACAAACCCTTCCATATCCAGCACTTTAACTAACAGGTTAGCGGCCTCCCGATTAGTTAGTGGTCCACCCTGGTAAAAACGTATCTCAAAATTTTGAGTAGCCGAACTAAGCAAAACTCGCTTACCTGTGTAATCGGAGTAAGCATCAGCTACACCTTGGTCATCCCAGTTAGAACCATCAATAATCTGCCCAGCCCGACATGCCAACGCCAGAGGATTGTGCTGCTTAACTTGCTGAGGTCCGCGCACTCCCACTGGAACATGTGCAGCGGGCTTTCCTCCCGGAACAGCAGCGTTACTAACAGACGGAATGACACCGGCTGGATTCTGAGCTGGCGTTGTCGGTTTAGGGGCAGCAGGTCTCTGCGCCTGAGATGGCAGCACGGTTGCTACAAGAAAAAGAAGTGCTATCGTATGTTTCATGAAATTGTTCTAGAATTGGAAATTAACTTATTTATTTTTTTTTGGGTACTATCCTCTGGCGTCCAGATCTAGTTGATGATGATCTACTTCCCGGAATCGGCGGACTCACCCGAGATGCTGTGCCAGTTTTGCGGCTAGGAGCTCTTTTTGTGACTGTATTACTAACAGCGGCCACTGGGCGCACCTTGATGAGCTTCTCATCATAGCTTAGCCAGCCCTCTTGGCTACCTTTGCGAACGCGCACACGAGAATTCGAACTGTTATTGGTATCTTGCTTCACATCAAGAAGTTGAAATTCGCCAGCACTAAAACCTGGTATGAAGCGAATACGCTCCTTACGGTTTTTTTTGTTAATCAAAGTCACTGAATATCCGCCCTCGATAGGGCGTATACTGCCGAGCATCCAGTCACGCTCCAGTGGGGTTTCTACCTTAATCCGTTCTGGGGGTGGAGGCTTGATAGTAAAAGGCGAACCGCTAATTAAGCCCATAAAATGCGCGACACTTGGTTTTTTTGGCGGAGCTGCAGATACCAAGACAACCAAACTCAATGAAAAACTCACGGGAAAAAAAGAACGTCGCAATATGGCTTTCATGATTATATATCGTGTTTATATGTATTTAACGCCTTAATGCTAGTTATTTGTCTGTTCGACATGGTTGTTTATTTTGTGGTATCATCAGAGGCCACATCTGAGCCTTCAGATACCGGGGAAAACCACTGAGCAAGCTCTAATTCACAGTCCATCCGGGTAGCATCGTCACGTTGAGGAGCTATCATCAAGCGAGTGATAGATCGGGATTTTTTAGGATCCTGTAAGTCAACAAGCCAACGGTAAATTTCTGCATCCCGACCGTTAGCAATCACCTTAACCTTGGCACTGCGAAAAATACCTCCTTCAGATAGGTCTTCACGTTGAAGAATTGGGCGTTTCTTCATTAATACACGATACCGATTAGCAGATTGCTCGGCATAAGTGGCAAGCTCTGCACGAATTCTGCCGTGTATGCCATCAGCTGGTTGGTTCTCGACAAACCAGTCCCATTCATCATACCGATTTTTTGCCTTTGCAAGTTTATCACTTTTTTCCTCGATCTCATTCTTGCCGTTAGCCAATGCCACCGTCAAACGCTGCTTACCCTTGACGTAGAGATTATACACAAAGATGTTGGCGATCACAAACGCAGCAACAACCAGAAGAGTCAGTAGTTTTTTCTCCCGATCATTCATAATTCCGTCTCCATTTCATTTGAAACCCCTTCGTAAAAAAACTTCCAGCGGTTTGTCTTGGCATCAAACTCATCAGGCGGTGGATTCCACCTGTATTCTGGCAGTGCCTTCTTTAGCCGTTCAAGATAGAGGTTTGCCAATTTCGAGTCGTTTGCCTCACCACGGATTTGCACACGGCTGATTTTATTGCCATTCTCATCGACTCCGATATTCGCCTCGTATCTATTAAAACGTAGATTCTTGATCTGTCCCGTTGGTATTGCCTCGGATGATCTCTTGAGCAGATGAAGCGGCCATCGTTGACTATCAACCACAGGAGCTAGCAAGCTCCAGTTCTTGTCAAAATATTCAATTTCCTTAAAATCAGCACGCACAGCAGCGAGTTCCTTTTTCTGTTTTTTCGCCTCATTATTTAGCTGGTAATACTCATAGCCAAAGTAACCAGCGAGCCCAAGGTATAGTGCTAACAAAGCAAAAATATATAGGTTTCGTTTATGTTTCTCTGCCCGCTCTCGCCTCTCAGCACGAACATCAGCTGGAACAATTTTACTCATCAACCGCGGCAAAGTTGGTCGTGGTTTTGGCTCAATAGCATGGGACATTATCGAAAGCGCTTCAGCCAAATCGCTGACCACATCATCGCTAGGGTCAGATATATTTCCTGTTGTCCAAACCACCAGGCATTCGAGCTCGAATAACACACCTTGCAGACTTAGCTGCGTCAGCGCGAGTTGAATTTCCTGCACAGCATCATCATTCAGTGACACACCAGACAGAGCTTGAAAATAACTCAATTCTCCATGATGCGTCATGGCAAAAACCCATCGACCAAGCTCCTGCCAGATCGTGATACCATTTACAGGCATCTGAAACATGCGCGCAGAAATATCAAATTCACTCGGTGATCGCGATGGCATACTCCGTTCCCTCGGCACTGAGAGCACTACACTGAGAAGTGAAGTCTGCTCACCATTGTGCCCGACATGAAACACATCGGTCAATCTACCTGAATCCTGTTGGATGCGCACACCAGATTTCTCCAAGTGCATAGATACAAGATCATCAAACATGGCTTCATCGGTTGTCTGTACGACGAGAGGAACGGCAAGAGCCTCTCTCACAGGAAACGCCATCACCAACTTACCCGATGGAATTTTTTCCAGACCGGACGCTTCCATCGGCCCGTTCTCAAGAGCGCAGCTATAGCCTCTCTCAGGGGTGCCCTGCCACATTTCCCAGCCGATTGGCCCGGGAACGATAAGTGTAATGTCAGATTTGCTACTCACTGGTTTTTAAATAGATGCTGTGAAAATGAACGAATAATAAAATGAATCAATTACGGAATGATCTCTTCCTTGCGGCTAAGAATAGGTGGTTGCCCTGTGCGACTTCTGATGATCAATGTGATTTTGCGTCGTACAGTTCCTGCCTGCCCTATACTAATGATACGCGTGGTGGTGTCCTGCACTGTCAGCCGGGGCTCTATGACCGGCCGCTGAAAATCTGAAACACCTAAAATCTCAAGACCTTCCGCCAAATTCTGAATACGCTGATCGTCTTCCGTGTCGCGTTCACGATCTGGCCCAACTATATACTCTACTAAATCTTGCGCATCATCGATGGATACTTCAGCGGCAGCGGCAATCAGTTCAGGTGCCGCCTCATTGAGGTCAAGCTTACCATTACTCCAAACAGTAAACCAGTTCCGCCAATCAGGATTGACTTCTTCAAGCATCTGCATGTTTTTCACCAAACGCATTTCATCCAAACTGTAAAACGGTCGATTAAACGGGTGGTTTGGTCGCCCCTGATCCTCATACCAATCCACCTCAGCACCATTGAGTTCAGTCAAATCACCCGTGTCGACCCAGTCTGTCAAGTTATCTACCAGCATTTGTGCATCCTCCAACATCAGGCCCCAATCGGTAAGGATATCCGTCAGTAGTTGTTTGTCTTTTCTGAGCAACAATACGTTGATATTGAACCTGGCAGCTTCCGACGTGATCCGAGCGCGATAGCTGATTTCTTTTTCCTCGTCAGCCCAGATTAGTAGTGGATCATCACGTTGGATCACCGGATTCACCGCCACTGAAACACCACGCTCTGCCACTTGTAAGGCATCAAAACCATTGACCTGTGCTGCTGCTATATCTGCATCAAGATAAACCACACGCACAGCAGAAAAAACAGCTAACGCAAGAATCGCCATAATCCAGAACACGGCAATCAGCGCGCTACCGGATGCCTTGATTTTGTATGTGATGCCTTGTTTCATTTTTTATTACCATCCGATGTGCCCGCTCTACCGCCGCTCAACACGTCACCTTTTCCTCGACTATCACCGCCACGACCTCCCCCCGCTGGCACACCAAATCTTGGAGTTGTCGAACCCTGCTGAGCCTGAGGTCCGGCAGGATTCTGCTGCATAATTTGTCTAAATATGACTTCTGGATTCTGCTTCGGAACAACCCAAAATGTTTGTTCGATGATATCTGATGATGGCTCGAACCGGCAATAAAACTTCACTTGCAACGGTAATTGACCGTTATTATCCCATACGGCGAGCTGTTCCAGGGTGCGGCCATCCACGACCTCGCACTCGCACATGAACATATTATCAATCAATGTGATTTCAGCAACAGGCTCGGCAAGATCATCTCCCGTAGAATCAGAATCCTCAAGAATTTGTTCGTCATAAAAACGCAGCACAACATCCACAAAGCCATCTCTCTGCACCACCGTTGCAAACTGTACGGCCTCGGCAGTCATCGGCACTTCACCCCAGTTGAATGACATTGGCACATTTTGAAATGTAAGCTCAAATAAATTACGCCTCACATCACCCGTTCCAGCTTCAAACGGCTCTAAGCGCACCACTGCATTTCCGGGGATCTGCTCAAAATGGTTCTTAAGTAGATTGAAAAATGCATTTCTTTCCATCGTTACGCTCTGCTCATCCACAACTGATTGACTGAGCTCGATTGACGTACGTGACATGCGAAAAATCATCCCAATAAGCATACCCACCATACCTAACGCCACGACTACCTCCAGAAGAGTAAACCCTTGGCTCCGCAACGTTCTTTTCTTTTTAGGTATGATCATTTTGTTCTTAAGGCCGGTAAAGATTCGCGTATCGCCATGTCTCGGCACTTTGTTGCTGCCACTCGCCACTAACACCCCGCCAATAAAAAATAACTTCGATGCGGAACATACTCTGCAGCAACTGGCCGTCTTCGTTTTCCAGCTCCAATGGCTCGATAATTGTTTCGATCTGACCAGGAAATTCCGACTTCTCATCGCCTGTCAGCTCGGTCAAATCAATAGTCTTAGTACCCTCTTCTAGAGTAGGTTGACTAAGTGCATCAGTCATCGCACTGCGTAAAATCTGCTCAATACGCATTTCATCGCGAATTGTAACCGCCGCTTGGCTAGTCATATACAGGGCTTCAACCAAGGACACAGCTACTGCAGCAAACAACCCAAAAGCGATGATGCACTCCATGAGTACGTAGCCTGTGCGCATTTTACGCGAATCTCGATGCCCTTGACATCGGGAAATAGAATTTTGATATTGTACTTTCAATCTGTATCGATGTTCATTTCTTCATTACGCACCCCCGCGGTTAGCGGATGGAGTTCTTGTATAATCCA
This sequence comes from Verrucomicrobiales bacterium, assembly GCA_003527555.1. Taxonomy (GTDB): domain Bacteria; phylum Verrucomicrobiota; class Verrucomicrobiia; order Verrucomicrobiales; family Akkermansiaceae; genus Oceaniferula. The sequence continues at coordinate 13,358 of DPWT01000248.1, forward strand.
GCTATTCCCCATAGAACATCGAATGGATATTGGCTCGACTAGACCTGTTGGCTCGATCGTCAAAACCACCTTCTTATCTCTCTCAATGAGTTGCCATGTATCACTGCCCCAACGCTTCACTTCATAAATCACTTCACTGTCAGTTTCCTCAATGTCGGTAATATCCTCAAATTTCTTCCGCACCGCCACCTCATCATAATTATTGCCGCCTCCGTCTTCCGCACGCGCATACTGGGCCCCAATCGAAATGGACCCCTCACTAATCACAAGCTGGTAGGCACGCTGCTGCCGAACCGCAATATTTCGTCCGCGCTTTGCTAAAGACTCAATACTACCTATCGATTCTCTTAGACGTTGCTCCGCTTGCACATTACCCTGCGAAAGAACAGCCATCGTAGCAATAGCAGCGATGATCGATAGCACAATGACCATCTCCAACAAGGTAAACCCCTGCGGGCTGGACTTCAACACATCTCTATGTCTAACAATCATTACTGGCTTGATAGGTCATCTACAGTCCCTTCGAGACCGTCTTCACCCCAACTAATAATCTCGGGTTGGTTCTTTTTCTTGGAACCTGGAAATTTGTAAATATAAGGATTCCCCCATGGATCTTCTTTCAAACGATCCATCATACTCGACCACTTTCTCGGGCGGGGTGCTGTTGTTGGGCGATCCACCAATGCCATCAATCCTTGCTGGTCGGATGGATACTGTCCAGCAAGAGTGCGGTAGCGCTCCAGTGCCATCATATAAGTTTTCTGGTCTGACTCAACTTGAGTAATTTTGGCACTATCTTGCATACCGGTCATCAGGTTAAATAACAAGTGTTCCTGAAATGATTTTGAATAAAAGTGCCAAATATTCAAGTAATCTCTGAAATAAAAAATAATATTTTTTTTTGTCACGCCCTTTGGCGTTTATTCTCAGCCATGTGCGCAGTTACTGTTGTCCC
>DPWT01000012.1 GCA_003527555.1 Verrucomicrobiales bacterium
TGGTGGAAAGTGCCTATAACAAAAGATTATCTGGTGGCGGATTTTGCCAAAGATCTGGGATGGCCGGTATTACTTGTGGTGGGAAATCGACTTGGTGCACTGAATCACACAGCCTTGACGATTGATTCTATGCGTGCCTGCGGTATCGAGCCCGTGGGGATGGTGTTTAATAACTTATCAGATGAACTGGATACTGCGGAGATCACTAACAAAGGTATTGCGGAGGAAATGACCGGTGTGCCCGTGTTGACAGATGTGATTCACGGGCAGGCGGAGATTGAGGCTTGGCCGTTTCAGGATTTGATGGGCCAATAGAAACTGGTCATTGGCTACGAATTGATATATTAAGTAGGTATGATTGACATGCTGGTGAGGCTTTATGATCTGCCTGATACGGGTGATGTTTACGCGCGTGTTCAGGAGGAGGGGGTTATTTTGCGTCGTGCTCGTGCCTATGAGCGCCACATTGTAGCTGCATGGGCAGCTGAGCATTTTTCTCCGAAATGGGAAAGCGAGGTGAAGATTGCGTTTTCCCGTCAGCCTGTGACTTGTTACATCGCGACTAAGGATAAAGAGATACTTGGTTTTGCATGTTATGAAACTACGGCCAAAGGATTTTATGGTCCGACGGGTGTGAGTGAATGTGCACGTGGTACTGGTATTGGCAAAGCTCTCTTGTTCAAGTCACTGGAGGGACTTAGAGATCTTGGGTATGTCTATGGTGTGATCGGTGGGGTGGGGCCACGTGATTTTTACGAGAAGGTTTGTGGAGCTGTTGAAATTCCCAGCAGCGATCCTGGAATCTACCGTGACATCCTTCCTGACTGACTTGATAGTTGCGATTTATCATTTAACATAACTACGTGCAGGATCCAAAATACGTAAAAAAGGCATTCAGCCGCATTGCTGATCGTTACGTGTCTACTAACCACGTGCTCAGCATGGGCACAGACATTCTCTGGCGAAAGAAAGTAGGGAGAATAGTAGCAAGGTGGGAGCCAGTTAAGGTGCTTGATGCAGCCACAGGAACTGGAGATCTTGCACTGGAAATTCAGAAAAAATGCCCGAAGACTGAAGTCACGGGGTCAGATTTTTGTGAGGAAATGCTGGCTTATGCAACGGATGGGGGGGTTAAAAAGACGGTTGTGGCCGATGCTCTCAATATGCCATTTGAGGATGATTCATTTGATGTGCTTACGGTGGCGTTTGGATTGCGTAACATGGCGAGTTGGCCCTGTGCATTGAAGGAAATGTCACGTGTGGTGCGGCCGGGGGGACATCTGCTGGTGCTTGATTTTTCCTTGCCTACGGGGATTCTGCGAGGGCCTTATCGCTTTTACCTCAATAAGGTCTTGCCTAAGATTGCTGGATTGATGACGGGTGAAAAAGATGCTTATGAGTATTTGGCAGGAACCATTGAAGAGTTTCCCAGTGGCTCGGAGATGTGTGAACTGATTGTCGCAAATGGATTTCGCGATGCTGAGGCTGAGCCATTGACCTGCGGGGTGGCGAGTATCTATACGGCACAGGTGTGATATAGCGTTGCGCATTATAAACCATTTGCTTATCCTTCGGTTATGTCGATTCAGCACTTCGCCAATCAATTTGTTTGTGATCTTGTGGCTTACGAGCCAGGAAAACCTATTGAGGAGACTGCCCGAGAGCTTGGGCTTGATCCTGATGCTATCGTTAAGCTTGCATCTAATGAGAATCCCCTTGGGCCAGCGCCAGCAGCGATTGCGGCGATGAATAGTGAGGCATCTGGTGTGCACATCTACCCCGATGGTGGTGGCTACAAGCTAAGACAGGCATTGGCGGATCATCATGATTTGGATTTGGCTAATGTGGTTTTGGGTAATGGATCTAACGAGATTATTGAGCTACTATGCCATTGTTTTCTCAATCCAAAAACAGAGCTGATTGCTGCGGAGCATGCATTCGTGGTGTATAAGCTTATGGCAACCTTGTTTGGAGCCAAATATGTTGAGGTGGCGGATCCTGATTTTGTTCACGATCTGGATGGCATGGCGGACGCTATTACAAGCGAGACGCGATTGGTATTTATCGCGAATCCTAATAACCCGACTGGAACGATGGTGAATCAGGAGGTTTTAGACCGATTCATGGATCGGCTTCCTGATCATGTGGTGGCGGTGCTGGACGAGGCGTATTACGAGTTTTTAGATGATGCGCCGGATACGGTGAAATATGTGCGTGAAGGACGCAATGTTTGTGTGTTACGTACTTTTTCTAAAGCGTATGGACTGGCTGGATTGAGAATAGGTTATGGCTTGGCCTCCCCTCAGGTGGCGATGGTATTGCAAAAGGCACGTCAGCCGTTTAATGCTAACTCCATGGCTCAGGCGGCGGCGTTGGCCGCTATGAATGATGCTGAGCATGTAGCAAAAACAATGGAGCTGAATCGTGCAGGTTTGACTTTTTATGAGCGCGCGTTCACAAAACGCCGACTTGAGTATGTTCCGAGTGCAGCAAATTTTGTGCTGGTTAAGGTAGGTGCTGGTGATGCTGTATTTCAAGCGATGCTTGAGAGGGGCGTTATTGTGCGGGCTATGAGCGGTTATAAGCTGCCTGAGTGGGTGCGTATTTCCATTGGAACGATGCCTGAGAATGAGCGCTGTATCGAAGTGCTCGACGAAGTGATGCAAGGTTGACACTTGATAGCTATCAATTATGGTAGTTCCACTAGTAATACATAACAATGAAGAGTGGCGTATCCATAACCTCCAACGCAAGCTTTGCCTGTAAGTCTTGCCAGGAACACATTTGTTTTCCGGTGGACACCCCTATGTTAGCGTTGGCGTGTCCTCATTGTGGAGAGAAAGTATCCCATCCTGATCGGGGAAAACTTGCTACTTCCCAACCTATTGCCGCAATAATGACGGTATTACTCCTGATTTTTGTCGGATGTCTGATTGTTTGGTTTGTTGAGAATTGGCAACAAGATCGAGGCGATTCTGTTGTTGGCTCATCTGCGCATGGAGGTAATGAGAACGCTGATGTGTCAGAAGAAGCTCTCTTGAAGAGAAGTTTGGGCAACGATGTTTCTGAGGTGATTAAGGCATTCACCGATAACTCGACTCCTGAGGAGCGTTTGAAAAATGTCACTAGCAACAAAGGTGTGATGGACGAACTCAGGGTATATCATCCAAAGAAAAAGGACGCTAGAAAAGCCCCTACATACTACCTCGGTCAAACGACGGGAACATCTGCGCACCGATGGTATGACATTTTTTTAATGCAACGCCCTCAGCCAGCCCCATTAAACATAAGAGAATATTTTGCCCCCAGAGAGTTGCGTGATACTGAATTGGTTAAGCAGAAGGCATCGCTCATAGAAGAGGCACGTCGTATTGACGGGGACAATTTATCTAAGCCAATTCGTATCAATGCTTTTTTTAAGGAAATAGATGGCAAGCTCAAGCTTGACACCTCAGTTTTCATCCAAGGAAAAACTAGGAGATTAAAGAACTTCACAAATTACGGGAAACCCGGGAAATCAATGATGTTTCGTGTGGTGGCTAGTGAATCTTTAAGCCATCGATACCGGCGTGATCCATCAGTGAGAACCTATCGGTTTGAGGATTTTGCCTTTCCGGCAGATTTCGTTATACTTCCAGTCGAGGTGGGGTCTAAGTTAGGAAATGTTCTTTCGCGGCTTAATTGGCAGGGGAAGAACTGGGGCCGAGTTCATAAGACGGCTACGGTAGAGCTTGAATGGAGTAATGAAATTCCATCAACTCTAGGAATCAAGCGACTTATGTGCTGGGAGTCGCTCGACAGGGGTGATGAGATGGAAGGTGTCGAAACTGCTTCCATGGGAGAGCCAGCACCGAGGTAGCACAGAATCATGGAATCAACGATTGCTGCCATTGCCACACCTCCCGGAATGGGCGCGATAGGCATGATCCGTGTGAGTGGAGCAGAGGCGTTTTCACATATGAGTCAGTGTCTACCTGCGTCCCAAGCCTGCAGTGCTATGAAGGAACGTATCGCCACACTGACAAAAATTGTCGATACCGATGGCGAAACGATCGATGAGGTGCTGGCCACTTGTTTTCATGGTCCACGCAGCTACACCGGTGAGGACACGGTGGAGATCGCCTGCCACGGTGGCGTCTTGGTGATGCGGCGGGTTTTGCAGAGGTTGCTTGATGTGGGAGTGCTGCCGGCTGGAGCTGGTGAGTTTAGTCAGAGGGCGTTTCTTAATGGGAAAATGGACCTGACTCAGGCGGAGGCGGTGATGGATTTGATTTCGGCGCAAACCGAGCTGGCGATGCGGGCCGCGCACGAGCAGTTACAGGGGACGCTGGGAAATGATGCGGAATCCATCCGAGATGAGATCCTTGGGATTGCAGCTCACACCGAGGCATACATCGATTTTCCAGAGGAGGATATTGATACCGATACGGGGAACACTTTAAAGAAACGGTTAGGCGAGGTTTGCGCGAAAATCGACCGGCTACTGCAAACCGCTGAACATGGGCGTATTCTACGCGAGGGTGTGCGCACTGTGATTTTTGGATCCCCCAACGCTGGGAAATCGAGCTTGCTGAATCGGTTGTTAGGATACGAACGCGCCATCGTCAGTGATATCGAGGGTACCACCCGCGACACCGTCGAGGAAGTGTTGAACCTTCAGGGGATTCCCGTGCGCCTTATTGATACTGCTGGCATGCGGGAGTCGGATGACGCCATCGAACAACAGGGTGTGAAACGAACCCGCGACCAGTTGGAAACGGCGGACCTGATTTTGGAAGTCGTCGATGGCACCCAGCCACGTGTAAGTCATCTGAGTGATGATGAGATCGGTGGACGTCATCATATCCATGTGATTAATAAAGCGGATCTTGAATTGCATTCCGACTGGAATAGCGCAGCGGGAGTCAAGATTTCCTGCACCCAGGCAACCGGGCTTGATGAGCTGGCTAACACTATTGCCCATGAGCTTTCCATGGGTGCTGGCGAGTGGGGTGGCCATGCTGTAGCAATCAATACCCGTCACCAGGCGTGTCTGAAACGTGCTAGGGCAGCGCTTGAAGCGGCAGAACGCACGCTCAACGATGGCCAAAGCGCCGAGTTCATATCCGTTGAGCTGCGGGATGCCATGGAGTCAATTGGCGAGATCGCCGGAAGAATCGATACCGAGGAATTGTTAGGCGAGATCTTCAGTAGCTTTTGTATCGGAAAGTAGGTATGAAGTGATGAAGCGTCGAGGGATTGATGGGTGCAGATCGTCAAAAATCGATTGTGATTTATATTTCACGGAGGTGCATGATTTTACTGGATGAATAATTACAGCCATTGATTGACTGGCTAACCAATGCGTAGCCAAGTCAGCTACTCTGACAGTTTTTACTTCTCCTTGCTCTCGTCGTAGAAGATTTTGATATCAGCTTCTTTGGTCCCGAGCAGTTCCTGAGCACGGATCAGGGCGTCGCGAGTGGAGATGTTCGGGTTTTCGCTAAAGTACATGAACAAGTTGGTTTCGCCCTCGGTGCGGTCGCACCCTTGTTGCAGAGTATTGAGCACCCCGGATTTTTTTAGCACCTCGTAAACGTCGCGGGTGGCACCTGAGATGAGAACGTGAACGCCTTTTTTGCGCGTGTGTTTGATCAGGTCCTCGAGGGCGAGCACGCTGGTGGCATCTAGGTGGCGGGCATTTTTGAGCCTCAGGATGATCACCTTGAGGTTTTGGTCGGCAATGGTGCGCTGGACCTGGGTGCGAAACAGATCGGCGGCACCGAAAAACAGGTCACCCTCGACGTGGACGATGGAGATGGATGGGTTTGGGCGTTTGGTTTTTTCACCCATTTCGCGTAAGTCACCTTCGTCGCTAATCTCGTATTCAACGAGGTGAGGTCGGGAAGCTTTGCGTAGAAACAGGGTGATAGAGAGAGCGACGCCGATGAAGATGGCGTAGTCGAGCCGGGTTAGCAAGGTGGCGGAAAATGTCGTGATGATGACCAAGGCGTCATCGGGCGTTGAGCGCAGGCAGATCCGGATGTTTTTCCAGTTCATCAGCGAGATGGCGATTCCGATGACTAGCGAGGCCAGTGAGGCTTTAGGAATGTTTTCAACGATGGGAAGTTTAACGAGTGCAAAAAATCCTAACAGGCATAGAATGCCGCAGAAAATCGATGAGAATCGTGACCTCGAGTGTGATTCGTAATTGAGAGCTGATCGTGTTAGTGAACCCGATGCTGGCATCGCCGCGGTGAGTGAGGTGGCGATGTTGGCCATACCTACCGAGAGCATGTCTTGGTTGACATCGGTGCGGCTGCCTGAGCGGCTCGCGAGGGATTTGGCCATGACGGTATTCTCTAGAGAGGCGAGAAAAGCGATAGCAAAGGCGACGCCGATCAGGCTGGAGATATTCTCCCAGTTGATATCAGGTAGACCGGGGGAGATTTGATCGAGCTGGAAGGCATCGAAGGTGGCGAGTGACTCGAATGGTGATACCCATATTCGCAATATAAGTCCGGCAAGGGATGAGATTGCTAGGCTTAGTGCAAAATTTGGCAACAGCGGCAGTTTTTTCTGTAGGATCAAGTAGAGCAGAAGTGTTCCGATACCCAGTGATACTGGTTGCCAGTGAAAACTTTCCCAAAGTCCCGCCATCTTGTCGACAATGGCAAAAAATGTTTTTGCAGATTCGCCCTCACTCATCGGCTCTGCGATTCCTAATAGGTGCTTTAATTGGTTGGTGAGAATGAGCAGTGCGGCGCCGGTGATGTATCCGACCAAGACGCTTCGGCTGACATACTGAAGTAAATCGGCGACCTTGAATAGCGCTCCGAAGACCGAGAGCACCCCTACCATCATGACGAGCAGCGGCATGTATTCGACAGGAGGCTTATCCATCACCCCTTGTGCGGCGAAGAAACTGAAAATCATGAATGACGTCGCATTTGTGGGGCCTAGGATCGTATGGCGCGAGGCGGCAAAAACAGGTGCTACCATTGCGGCGATGGCGGAGCAGATAATGCCGTAATAAATGGGTAGTTCTGCGATGGCTGCGTATGCCATGCCTTGCGGGAGTGCGAGTAGCGCTACATTGAGGCCTGCCTTGATGTCGTAGCCGAATTTCTCTTTATTGTAGCGCCTCAGCGGACCACGGATCGGCAACCAGTCTAGACCATTACCAGAGATGACACGCAGAGTGGCTTTACGAAGATCGCGAAAGAATGCTTTGAGCTGTCGCTGCATAATGGATTATTTTCTACGTGCTCGGAAAAAGAGTGATGTACCTAGGGCTAAACAAACTACGTTTGGTAACCAGAATAGAAGAATGGCTGTGTTTCCCTCCTTTTTCTGAAACTCGGAGGCGATCATAAAGAAGAGAAAGTAACCGAGACCCACTGCGATGCTGATCGCAAGCCCAGTGGATGTCTCCTTACGGCGCGCATTAATCCCGAGAGGTACTGCGACCAGGGCAAGGGCAAGGCAGGCACACGAGAAGGCATATCGGCGGTGGATTTCGTTGTTAAGGTTGTAACGTTTGGATACCTCGATCTCCTCGCCAGTTGCTAGCCGCGCTCGAATTTCATCGTTTGTCATTGTGCTTGGTTTTCGGCGTTTCTTGCGGTCTGCGGTGAAGTCGAAAAGCAGTGGTTCCCACTCGCCGATGAATGCTAGTTCTCGGGTGCCATCTGGATTTTGACTGTCAATGGTGGCATCGGTAAGATTTAGCCGGATTTGTTTCGACTCATCAATGATCTTGAGTTTAGCTTCGCGAGCATAAATGCTTCGGCTAGGAAAATCAGTTTCGTTTTCCTCATTGAGGTGGTAAATGTGCAA
>DPWT01000013.1 GCA_003527555.1 Verrucomicrobiales bacterium
TCTTCCCTTTGAGATGACAAAGAAATCCGACGCCACAGGAATCGTGTTCATTTTCTGGATCGTAGAGTCCTTGAGCTGGAGGCAACCCGAGTGTCTGTTTGATTGTTTTATTGTGGTCCGACATAAAATGATTAAATTGGTCTTGTTTTTCGTTGTTAACTCGCGGTTGCATGGGCTTTTATTTAGATATACTAAACATTGCCTCTACCGCTGGGCTGTCAAGGGCAGTTATCGGCAGAAACTGCATGTTTTTAAAAGCTTATATGCAAAAGCAATGCCAGTTTGCACTCATAATGGCAATATGTATAGTGGAATTAAAATTATGACACGCGCAATTCTATTTTGAGGACAGTATAGCGATGGCTGAAAAAGTTAATGTGAAGAGATAGATGATCAATATCATAAGGATCATGATACCCATTTGTCGCCAGAATGAGCGCTGATGGGCGATGGCCTGCTCCAGATCTTCAATTTGGTTGCTGATGATTAAGCGTGTGATCGATTTTTCGTATCGTGACAGCCTGAATGATGGAATGATGAACAAGGCAGCCATGATAAGGTAGAATGAGTTGAGTAGGATAATTTGATACAGGGGAAAATAGCCTATCATTTTTCTCACGGTTATCAGATCAACAACAATGATAAACAATGCAGTGATGTATCCTGCGAGGCTGCAGAACCTGACCCATGGGCGGGTAGCACGCATATGTTCGAGGATAACAGGCGAGACATCATGAGTAACATCCTCGTTGAGCACATGAATAGCTCTGTTTGATGTGGGTGGTTGGTAAGGATTTGTGGTCACACAAATATTCTAGCGAATATTCAATGAGTTTGACATTTCCATCTTTAGAAAATGAACGATAGTGCCCTGCGTCCGCCAGAATGGGTGGAAATTAAGTTGTGAGTAGTGAAGAATTCCAGACCATCAGCGAAAAATTAACCAAAGAACCACCGCTGGGTGAGTTGGGTGGTAAGCTTGCTGGGCTATCGTTACCAAAACAGGTTCTGGTTCTGGCTCTTTGGCCATTTCTCCAGAATCTCATGGGTGTGGGAGTCGGCTTTGCTGACATGATGATAGCGGGGCGAATGGATAAGGGGGAATCTGGTGAGGCAATCATGGATATGATCGGGGCATCAATGTATCTGATGTGGTTGCTAATGATTCTACAGGGTGCAATGGGAACGGGTGCTATGGCGCTTGTCTCAAGATCAACCGGGGCGCGCGATATGAAATCAGCTAATCTGGCACTTGGGCAGTCGCTTTTATTGGGAATTGGTACTGGTTTTATAAGTGGAGTGCTTATCTGGTTAATTGTGCCTCACATGGGCCAATTTTTTGGACTGAGTGATCTGGCGCAGAAATATCTTACTAACTACATGAGAATGGGCTGCTTGCTTGCGCCCTTCAGTGGTGTGTTGTTTGTAGCGAGTAGCTGCTTGCGTGCCTATGGCGATACGATGAAGCCATTTTGGTCGATGTTTTTGGTCAATCTGGTGAACATTGGGGCAAGCCTATATTTTGTTTATGAGCTGGGTTGGGGATTGAAGGGTCTTGCTGCTGGCACTGTGATTGGGTGGGGTTCTGGGGCTGTTTTGATCCTCTGGTTTTTACGACCTAACAGCAAGATCCGTCAACAAGCTGGTGGCGATGTGCCGCTGGAGCTACGTGCCGGAAACTTACGCTATGACATTCCGATGCTTCGCCGTATTTGGAACGTAAGCTGGCCGTCGATGATTGAGATTATGGGGATGTGGTCGGTGCATGCAGTCGGTGTTTATTTTATTGGCAGAATGGGGGCTGGAATGATGGGTGCGCACGCTATGGTTATTCGGCTTGAGTCGGTTAGTTTTATGCCTGGCTTTGCTGTTGGAATGGCAGCAAGCACACTTACGGGTCAGTATCTGGGTGCTAAAAATCCTGAGATGGCAAAAAAGGCAGTAAGGTTATGCTGGCTCTTTGCTATTGTTGCGATGGGAGGCACAGGTTTGCTTGTCTCGATTTTCAATACAGAATTCCTCGCACTTTTCGGCGATCCGAGTTCAGAACAATTTCAAATTGCAGCACCAGTGATCCGAGTCGTCGGTCTCATGCAAGCAGTCAATGCCACGATGATGGTGATGAAAATGTCGATGCGTGGTGCAGGGGACACACGAACGGTAACAGTCTATTCGTTCATATCTATGGGGTTGATCCGCGTCGGGCTGCTTTGGGCTCTGATGAAGTGGTTTGACCTCAGTTTGCTTGGCATCTGGTTGGTTATGATGGTGGATGTGGTGGTGCAGTGCATTATCTTCGTCAAACTACACCTCAAGGGAGACTGGCTCAAAAGAGAGGTCTAAAATTCATAGTGACATGATTCTTGCTTGCAGAGGAGTAGGGTAATGATCGATTTTATGTGCATGCAATTTTTAAACGTAACAGCAGAAGCAAAAGCAAATATCTACTTCGATGGAAAAGTTGTCTCTCATGGTGTGACCTTAGCGGATGGAACTACCAAAACATTTGGTATCATTTACCCTGGAAGTTATCACTTTGGTACTGAGAAAGCAGAGCGGATGGAGATTACGGATGGGACCTGTCAGGTAACGCTTGATGGAGTTGATGGCAGCGATACTTTCACTGCCGGTGAGCACTTTGACGTGCCTGCTGACTCAGGATTCACCATCAGCGTGGATGATATAATTTGCCAGTATGTTTGCTCGTATATTGAGTCGTAATTAATCAGTGTGACCCTGTAATACCCAATCGTATTCTTTAGCGATTTGGTCTTCGATAGGAATTTGAAGATTACTGGGAAGCACGCCCCACGTATATGTTTCGATCTCAAAATGTGTACAGAAATCTGAATGCTGCTTAAGGTAGGAAAGAGCGTCCATGGCGTGATTGTTGGTAGAACCAAGAGGTGTTTCTGGCTCTGTGTAGAGTGGGATGTGGAAGTGCACGCGCGCTTCGCGAGAATAGTGAGGAGTTGATCGTGAAGAGTGAAAGTCCGGTAAGTCCTTGAAACGTGTTAGAGAGCCGTCGTTGTCCTTGATGATTACTTGGTGAAGGTAGGTAGGCTCGTCAAAGTCTTTGATTTTTTCTAACGCTTGCTCTGATGTCGGGTCGAATTCCAGAGCTGATGAGAGATGCACTTTGGAGATACGTAGTCCAGCGGCGCGTAATGCATTGAGTGATTGATGGCAATCGTCGAACTCGAGCGCGAAGTGGCAGGTATCATAGTTGATTCCAATGCGGCGTTTGATGATATCAGGGTCATCAACGGTATTGAGGAAGCGCTCAAAAAACGCCAGAGTTTCCTCTGTGTTTTCAAAGTGCCCGAGTGGTTCAGGCTCTAGTCCTAGATGAAGGTCGCGGTTGTGTTTCTTGGAGAGAGCTTCGATCTGTTGAGCGCATGCTTCTAGATTTTTAAAAATATCAGCCTCGATGGCGTTGAACTCTTTGAACGAGCCGGGTAGGGTGGAAACTGAACCATCGATATTCTCGGGCACGAGTCGGGCGATAATTTCAAACAAGTTATTAGTGTAATTTAGGCGTTCCGAGCTTGTCCAATCCGGCTGGTAGACCTTTTCCTTCACTCGTGTTCCGTGGAAGGATCCATAAGGAAACCCGTTGATCGTGAACACATAACAATTTTCTTCAGTGAGCCACTGCTGGAATTTTTGAAGGTTGTCGTCAGCTAGGAGTTCTTCAGCAGCCACTGCCGATAATCTAAGCCCAATGGCATAGCCGGTAGCTTGGTGTTGGGAGCAAGGTGATATGAGCTTGTCGCGGACAGCGAGCGTATGTTTTTTGAGAACGTTCCATGTTTCCTGCCAAGTTTCAGCTGGATGGATATTAGTGCAGTAGGCGAGATGTCCGTTTTGAAATTTCACAATGCTTCTACGTGTCGGATATCGAGAATTTTCACCAGATTTGCGAAGGGATCTTTGAAAAAAAGTATAGCTTGGCGGCCAATGATTTTCACCTCGATAGCTCTTCCTCGTGGATCAGGTTGGGAATAGTCACCGTGGGTATCAGTGGGGTTGGCCTCCAGACGACCAATGAATCCTAACAATTCTGTTCGGTTCGCAAGGGCGCGGAGTTGATCCGCAGCCTGTGTGTGAATATACACGAGCGTCATTCCGAGAGAGAGTCTCTGGTTTTTTTTACTTTCTCCCAATTATCCGTATCAGCGTCTTCAATGCGTTGATGTATGGCGGGCATTACAAGCTTGTTGCGCTTGAGCCTCATCATAAGTAGATAACTGGCGAGGTGATCCTGCTCGGCGTCAGTGAGTAACCCGATAGCCTCTTTGGCTTGTGAAAGATTCTGGTTATCCATCGATTTTAAAATTTTTCGATTGGCTGAGGAACTTGATTGGGTTTTCGTACACCACCTTGTGAACGAGGTCCTTGGCAAGTTGACGTTTTTTCATTTCTTGGATGCACTTGGGTACGGCGAGAGGATCGGAAACACCCCAATCGCATGCGGAGTTCATCCAGATGTTTTCCATGCCAAAGTTTTCTAGCATGTCGATGGCGCGAGCAGGGGTGCATTTGGACTCAGGATAGAGTGTCATACCGGCCCAGAATCCAGCATCGAGAACCAGTCCAGCAGTGTGTTCTTCAACATGGTCTACAATGACGCGTGAGGGATCAACATTTGCATTTTTTAATGCATCAAGAATCAGTTTAGTACCTTTGAGTTTATCCTCAAGGTGCGGCGTATGGATCAGGATGGGGAGGTCATATTTTTTTGCAAGTTCTACATGTTCTTCAAAAATTTTCAGCTCACTAATGGTGTTTTTATTGAGCCCGATCTCACCGATACCCAAAACTGTGGGTGCATCAATAAAATCGGGAATGATTGCCATCACCTCGCGTGCAAATCCTGCATCCTCGGCTTCCTTGGGGTTGATGCACAGCCAGCAGTAATGTTTGATACCAAATTTTGCGGCACGAGCGGGCTCGTATTCCGTCAGCTGGCGGTAGTAGTCGTGAAAGCCCTGCGGCGATGATCGATCAAATCCCGCCCAGAAAGCAGGTTCGCATATCACTTCGCATCCTGCGATGGCCATGGCTTCGTAGTCAGCCGTGGTGCGGCTAACCATGTGAGCGTGTGGTTCTATGTAAGGCATGAAATTGTTCAGTTGTTTATCTCTAGACGGGGAGCTCCGAATGCACCCTGGATTGTTGCTTTGGGGATCGGTTCCTCCGAGTGATCAGAAAGGGCTTCCAGCACTGCTTGAGCGCGGGGGACGGCGCCCGGGTTTTGCATCGCATTGAGTGCTTGGTTAAAACCTTCGTAGCGAAAATCGGTATTGCCCTCATGTCGATCCAACCGATCGAGAAAAGCGGCAATGTCTATGAGTTTGCAGCGCGCATCCATGAAGTAGAGGTCGAGTATGTCTTCCTTGTTGGGCATGGATTTATAATAAGTGTTAAACTTGAAAATCCAAACTCCAAATTCGGTTTCCAATTTCTAATTTTCAAGATAGAACACATTCATGAGCGAGATGACAGACAATGACTTGGGAGACCAGCCCCTCGACAACATGATGGAGGGGTGGCAACTAGAGAATCACGATTTAGTAGAAGTATCCACTGAGCAACTCACACACAAGCAGGTTCAGCGAGCACGTAAGGGGCGTCGTTTGACACTCAAAATGATGCAGAAGGTGACTCGTGCATTTAACGTGACGATCTGGCATCGGCTCACGGACGAACAAAAAGAAGCCTACTACGAGTACATGCATCGTGATCTTTTCAGTTACGCGAAGGGATATGATGCAGACTGGAAAGATCCAAACACTGAATTGCAATCAGGCTCCGGAAATTCTTAATCTTCCATGGAGGTAGGGTATCTTATTATTGGGCAAGGTCTCGCGGGGAGTGCACTGGCTTTGGAACTAATCAACCGAGGAGAGCGGGTTCTGGTTGTGGATCGACAGGATCCGGGATCGTCATCGCGAGTAGCTGCTGGGCTCATCACCCCGCTAACGGGTAAGGGAATGAATCCTGCTTGGCGGCAGCGAGAGTATCTAGACATTGCCAAGGGCTATTATCGTAAGCTCGAATCAGAGAGTGGTCGGAAACTTTATCATTCCACACCCACCGTGCGAATTTTCCAGTCGGAAAAAGAGCGTGAAAAATGGCGAGCTAAACATTGTGAGTATAAAGAGTGGGCATTCGATACCGAGGCACCTGATGATCCTATTCGATCTGGATTTGGTGCTATCGAAATGCCCGAAGGTGCATGGTTAGACACTCTGGCATATTTGCAAGTTGTCCAGGATCGACTTATTGACGCCAAGGCTTGGCGGCAGGGAAGCTTTTATGAATCGGATGTGCAGTTTTTACCCGATGGGGTTCAGTGGAAGGATGTTAAAGCGGAAAAAATTATTCTATGTCAGGGAGCATATGGACTTTCGGGTGTAGCGGGATATGATGGCTGGTTTGGCAACGTAGCCCACCGTAGTGCCAAGGGAGAAATACTCAGCCTGAGGGTAGGTGGGTTGGATGAAAGCAAGCGATACCATGCGAACGGCTGGCTAGCTCCTCGTGAGGGTGGATTGTGGAAGGCTGGTGCGAATTACGAATGGAAAGTTCTCGATTCAAATTCTACTGATGCGGGGAAAGAAGAAGTGCTCAACAAGTTGCGCACCTGGATCGGAGAAGATGATGTGCAAATGGAGGTGATCGGACATGAGGCTGGTGTTAGGCCGATCATCAGGAATAGCCGACCCATAGTGGGATTTCATTCGAAACATTCAAACGTCGGTTTTTTCAACGGCCTTGGATCGAAAGGAACGCTTATGGCACCGGCCGTGGCGGCTCACTTTGCGGCGTTTCTATGCGGTGAGTGTGAACTCGATAATGAGCTAAAAATCCCATAGCTTATGGATTGTAATGTTGTCCAGTGTAGTTTGTTGGAAACAGCGCATGCGCTTGTATCTTCGAAGACCCTTCCCGGAGATGCTGCAGTGGATGCTACAGTGGGTAATGGTCACGATACCTTGTTTCTTGCCCAGTGTGTGGGATTGAAGGGTGAGGTCATTGGCTTCGATGTGCAGCAACAGGCGCTGGATAATGCAAAACATCGGCTGAGGGCTTCTGACGTATCGATCAATCTCCACTGCGCTGGGCATGAGGAAATGGATACCTATGTGCAGCAGGAAGTTGCGGCAGTGATGTTTAATCTCGGATATCTTCCGGGCAGTGACAAATCAACAATCACGCAGACTGAGACGACCCTTCTTGCGCTTGGCAAGGCGTTGGCACTACTGAAGAATGGAGGGGTGCTCAGTGTGATGTGCTACCCTGGGCATGCGGGAGGCGATGTTGAATCGCGTGCCGTAACCAATTTTTTCGAAAACCTAGATGGCTCCCGGATGTTTCGACGCGAGGGAGCGGGTGAGAAGTCGCCATTTTTAATCGTGATACAAAAAAACGGCCAGCCTCATGTGGAGGCTGACCGCGAATTGGAATTACAATAACCTCTCTAGAAAGGCTTACCTTGCATTGGTTTGACACTCCTAATAGTCATTCTAAATGGTTTTAGTGCCTCAGCAATCTTGTCCTTATCAAGATCGCCAGCTTTGGCCATGTGAAGAGTGATTCCACGGTTAACATATGCACCAGTGATGCCTTCCACTTTCTCTAAAGCCACACGGGCTTTTTCGTTAGTGTCCGCTCATCCGGTGCCGGTAACTGCGAGAACATACCCTGCTTCAGGGATCACGGCTTGTGACTTGGAGAAGGATGCCAAACTGAGATTTTTACCTTCGATGGCGGCCTTGGTTTTGGCCTCATCGAGAGACTTGCCTTCTTCCATGACGACGGTAGCACGGTAGCCCGACATGAGGATTTTTTTGACACCGTCTTGAGATTTAATGGCCATACTGGCCCTTGTGGCAACGCCTCACCCTTTGCCTTTGACGTTGACTACGTAGACGGTGGCTGTGTTTTGGACTGGAGCCTCTGCGGCATCGTTGTTGATTATGACTTCTGCGACATTGGCCTGACCGGGTAACACAGATAACCCGAAAGCGGCAAGCGCAGTAGTTAGTAGGATAGTAGTTTTCATGATAAGAATATACAAATTGTGTATATAGTCGTTACCAATATATGTTTTTTGGTCGTAATGCAAGTGTTAGAGTCGTTTTTTGCGAAATTAATTTATTTCAACGATCATATTAATTTCTACAGACACATTTAAAGGAAGTGCTGATGCTCCCATTGCGGTGCGAGAGTGAATACCCTTGTCGCCAAAGATATTTACAAGCAAATCAGAGCAGCCATTGATGACCTCAGGGTGTTGGTAGAAGTTGGGCTCTGAATTAACGAAGCCACCGACGTTGACGATACGGCTAACTTTATCAAGATCACCTATTTCATCTTTGATGACTGCGAGCCGATTCAGGGTGATTGCGCGAGCGGCATCCTGAGCCGTTTCAATCGAGGTGTCTGTGGGGACTTTTCCAAGATAAGTGTCGTCATCAAGGGGTGGAATACCCCCGGCAAGGAACAGGAGATTGCCCGTGCGCACGCAGTTCGCGTAGGAGCCTGCGGGTGCGGGAGGGTTGGGTAGAGCATAGCCGAGTTCGTGTATACGCGATTCTATTTTTGACATGATGATTGGGTATTGAGGTTATTTTTTAGCCAATGCCGCAGCAACAAAACCAGAGAAAATTGGATGTGGGTGGTTGGGCTTAGATTGAAATTCAGGGTGGAACTGTGCGCCAATAAAAAATGGGTGGTTTGATATCTCCACGATTTCCACGAGGCCCTCTGGATCGGAGACGGCGCTAATTTTCAGACCTGCTGATTCGATTTGTTCCCGATAAGCGGGGTTGAATTCATAGCGGTGGCGATGACGCTCAGAGACGTTTGATGTTTGGTAGAGCTTTTCCGCTACCGTATTTGGGATGATTTTGGACTCGCTAGCGCCCAAGCGCATTGTTGCGCCCATATCCTCTATGCCTTGTTGTTCTTCTTGAAGCGAAATGACTGGATGAGGGGTGTCTTTGTCGAATTCGGTAGAGTTAGCATTTTCCAAACCGCAAGCGTTGCGAGCGAATTCAATGGTGGCAATTTGCATGCCTAGGCAGATACCAAAGAAAGGCAGATTGTTTTCTCGCGCGTATCTTGCGGTCAGGATTTTGCCTTCGGTTCCACGATCACCAAAGCCGCCGGGTATTAGTATACCGTTCATGCCGTCGAGATGGGCAGCAGCCCCATTTTTTTCGATGGCCTCGGCTTCGATTCGTTCCACAACCACCCTTGTGTCGTGAGCCGCACCAGCATGAGTAAGGGATTCGTAAATTGACTTGTAGGCGTCTTGAAGTTCGATGTATTTTCCGACAACGGCGATTTTGACTTCGTGAGTCGGGTTGATGATGTGCTCGACAAAGTCCTGCCATTCATTGAGGTCAGGTGAATCAGATTCGATCCCAAGTCGGTCGGCGACAAGGCGATCTAGTTTGTCCCGGCGAAGATCGATTGGACATTCGTATATCGTGTGCTCAACATCACGGAAGGCCACGACATTTTTCTTCTCAACATTGCAAAACATGGCAATCTTGCGTTTATTATCTTCGTCCAGATCATGTTCCGTGCGGCAGATAATGATGTCTGGTTGGATTCCGATTTCGCGTAGCTTGGCGACTGATTGCTGGGTCGGTTTGGTTTTGATTTCGCCTGCGGCTCTGATGCGCGGCAGCAAGGTGACGTGGATGAAGCAGACGTTGTCACGACCGACGTCGAGTGAGAATTGCCGCAGTGCCTCAAGGAATAGGTGCCCTTCGATATCACCGACGGTGCCGCCAATTTCTGTGATAATGACATCGGCGTCGGATCGTAAGGCGACGTCATTGATTCGGGCTTTAATTTCATCAGTGCAATGTGGGATAAATTGCACGGTTTTTCCTAGGTATTCACCTTTGCGCTCCTTGCGGATGACATTTTCGAAGACTTGACCAGATGTGAGATTGTTAAAGCTTGTGAGTGTGCAGTTGGTAAATCGTTCGTAGTGGCCTAGGTCGAGGTCAGTTTCTGCTCCGTCATCGAGCACATAGACCTCGCCGTGCTGAAATGGGGACATTGTGCCTGGATCGACATTCAAGTAAGGATCGAACTTCTGCAATATTACAGACAGGCCGCGATGTTCCAGAAGAGTTCCTAAAGATGCGGCTGCGAGGCCTTTTCCTAGCGAGGAAACGACGCCCCCTGTAACGAATATAAAACGGCTCATAGAATTTCCATCTCTGTTGATGCAGATTAGGACACAGTATCTCCCGAAAATATCGGCGCGGTACGCGTCCATTCCCTCGTCGTTACCAGGGGGGTGGCACCCCCCTTTGCCTCGCGACG
>DPWT01000097.1 GCA_003527555.1 Verrucomicrobiales bacterium
CAACTTGGCAGTGACCCCCAAAGAACGAGCCCTTAATAATTTCAGCCCTGACAACGATGGCGGCGCCGTCGGGAGTTTGAAAATATCTGTCGGCCACACGCCTTTTGTTGACAGCACCCTATTCTGGATCGCCGTCTTCCGGTGGGATGCTGTGATCTGTTTCCACGCATTAAAATTACGCATCGTCATCGCCTTTCTCCAGTAAAGATAAACATCCTGCAAAGGTTTAGCCAGTGCCGGAGATGGGGCAGCTTGTGCAGATAGCCTATCGCCAGCTAGGGTTAACATCCAACACGTGGTCAAGAGAAATAAATTTAGTCGCAACACGCTTTCCATTCGACAACAAATCTCTAAAAGGGCAAACCATTTCTCAGTAATACGCTGACCGGCACTAGCGGCCACACGCAAACGACTGAGCACAATGACCACCATCATTCCCGCAACACAGATTATCAGCCCGTTTGGCGAGGAGCGCGAGCGCGAACTACTCAAGAACGCCCGATCGTATGTCTACCATATAGAAGATGGTTTGGAGTTGGTTGCGCATTGCTTTTTTCCACCCAACCATGATACGCAAGTCGCAATACCCGCGATTGTTTTTTTCCATGGCGGCCTGTGGGACGTCAGCATGCCAACCCAATTTGCTCCACACTGCATGCATTTTGCAAGCAGAGGAATGGTTGCCGTGGCCGTCGAATATCGCGTTGCATCTAAACATCAAACATCTCCTGAAGATGCTATTGAAGATGCACAAATGGCCATGCTCTGGCTACGCCACAACCACGCCATATTAGGCATAGATCCAAACCGCATCATTGCCGCCGGTGCTGCCTCAGGTGCTCACATGGCGCTATCTCTAGCGATGCTCCCCGAGGTTTTAGATGTCGGTGGCTTTACTGCTCGACCACTTGGAATAATCGCTTTAAGCCCAATCGTTAATACAGGGAAAAAATCACCAGAGCACCATCGGTTTACGGACTCAAAAAAAGCACATAAAGAGAGTCCATTAAATCTTATCCGCAGGGGCCTGCCGCCTAGCCTAATTGTTCATGGCAAATCTGATACTATTGTGCCGCACGCCGAAGTCGCAAAGTTTGCCAAGCAGATGAAACGCAAAAAGAATCCATGTAATTTCATCGACTTCGATGCCGTCAATCACAGCTTTTTTAACTTCAACGTGAGTGCAAAGCACTTTGAGATCACATTAAACTCAATGGACGCTTTTCTCGTCGGACTAGATTGTATCGAACCCATCGAATACGTTTAAATTTGCGCTGCATTTTATCCCGTCCACGCTGTCTGCCAGTGGCTCGTTCGCCAATGGAGAAGATTTCTACTTTAGAACTGTCCGCTTGACGGGGAAGCTTACAACTGCAAAAGCAAAACACAGTTTTGTTTTGGTAAAAACGAAACATAATTGCCCAAGCCGCCGAAGTGGTCGGGAGTCAAGGCTTCCCGCAAGAGCGAGTAGCTGCACAAGTGAGGCACGAGCGCGGAAGCGTTAAGCGAGTGACGAGGACAAGGCTTTACTCTCGATGAACGAAGGCGGCAGGTGCGAGCCTGTGACGTTGATTTCAGAACCAACTTTCCCGAGCACCATCAGGGCAGCTCCGCTGCGGGTGGTTGGGCTGGAGTCATGATGTGGAGCTTGCGGAACATGATGACGGAAGCGGGGTGCGGAGCAAAGGGCGAACGGAGTGAGGTCTGGACTGCCATGCCTGAAAGGCAATCTATAAAAAGGAGTCCCGGAGGAGGGACGACCATACCGCAGGGCGTGAGTGGAACGAGGGCAAAGGCAGACTGCGACGGCAGGAGCACCCATCTTTGAAAAGCCCCTGACCAACGGGAAGCAAGACTCTTCATTGCATTGGTTTCGCTCATAGACTCCCGAACAAAAAGACCTAAAAAACAAAACCAGAAGCTGCGGTGTGGGTGGGCACCACTTCTATAAAATCACCGAAGGTGCTAGAGTGGCGCCACACGCCCACACTCACCGCAGCGAACATAGCCCGCTCTGCAAGGAGGAATGAAGAGAGCTTGTCGAACGAAAATGACGACTGGAAGGGTCTGCAGCCGCGTCTGGCACGCAGTGACAGCGGGAGCGGCTGACGGGCGGTGTCCAACACAACGAAGTGAAGCGGCGGCATCAGGCGAAAGTGATGTGGCGAAGAATGAGCCGCTAAACGAAGCCATGCAGCCCAGCGAAACGCCCCCGAACAACCAGCGCGGGTAGTGACGGCGCGACTCGTGCGAGGTGCTTTTTTGTTTCCAACGGCGAAGCCGCAAGCAGCACCTCTTCAGCACGAGAAGTGACGGAACGGGTTTGCCGGACAGCCTTTGGGTTTTGCACTCCGATACTGCGACAGCCTTAAGACGCGGACTTGCCTTTGAACACTTTGAAGAGGAGGACGAAGATTCCCACCAACAACAACCCAGCGATGATCCATGGGAGGTTGGATGGTTTCTTTTCGAGCACAGCTTCTTTTTGTAAAGTCTCCTCTGACGATTTTGGAGACGAAGTGACAGGTGAAGATTTCACCCCTGTTTTTGTAGGTTCCGTTCTTTCAGAACGCTTGGCCTCAGCGTTTCCTTTAAGGATTTTGTGCGGTGATTTTAAGTCTGCCTTGGTGAGCACACGAGTTCCTCCCACATCCAGAACAAGCTGGGAAAGGTCTTTTCCAACGCTCACGACTTCCACAAAAGGTGGGTCGTCTTGATTCAAATTGAGTGCAGATAAATCAAGACGAGCTAGAGATTGGCTATCTAATTGAAAGGCATACAACCTACTCTCAACCAGTTCGTGCATCTGTTCGTCAAGTATTTCAGCATACCCGATTAGAACTTCATCAGAAGCCCAATACCAACGACTAATAAAGCCTTTCAATCCCTCATCATAAGTTATTCGAGGCAATGAAATCTCCACTTCTTCAAGTTGGTTATTCTTGAAATCATAAAGTCGAAAAAAAGGTGCTTTCCCTGAGTTTGTCAGCAATTGTGTGCCATCAGGACTTAAAGACGCCCCAAACGCTTCTTCGTTGTTCCCTCGCCATTTAAGCTTGTAATCAAATTCATGAACGAAGTTATTAGGAGGAATATAAACCCTATTTCTGCTATGTGTAATTCCTCCAGATCTAGCCCTAAAAGACTCTTTATCTATACTTGCGAAGTTTTCCGAGCTAGGTTCAACCTTAATCGGCGAAGCTAATGACAGCCATTCAGGCGCAGGCGAATTGAAGAGTTTCGTTAACTCTTCAGATCTCCCATGACCCAAAACGACTCCACAAAGAAGCCCCATAGTAAAAATAATATTAAGTAGCTTCATTCTTGTTCTAAGATGTTGTTGTAGATGTCATCTGCCGCGCTTTCAGAAAACGTATCTTTGATGGAAACACCTTTTGCACCTGGAAGCTTGACGCTATTTAATGCGGTTTCGTTTGATATAAATTCAACTTCTATCAGGCAGGATTTCACTGGATGAAACCCTGCCGTATTACCATTGCGTGTATTACCATCTCTAGTCACAGCCTTGCCTGCTCTTTTCACTCCAGGAATAGGAGAGCCATCAAGCAAAACCCAATTATTTGAAAAAGTAGGTCGATGACTCCCCCCTGTATCTTGAGTTAGAATCGCGTCAACAAGCGATTGATTAAGAGCGCCAGCCAGTTTTGCATCTTCATCTTGATTGACATTCGCACCAGGATTTCCAGATGAAGCTTGGCTAGCCAATCGCTCCACAAAAGTTTCACAGCCTCTTGCGGAAGTTGAAGATGCTGAGTTAAAGTGAATGCTTACAAATATATCTGCTCCTTCATCTCTGGCAATTGGCGCTCGTTCGGTCAGCTCAATTGCGCTATCATCGTCACGCGTCAACTTCACCCGAAGGTTACGCTTTTCATCTTTAAATTTTTCCTTCAACTCATCACGCAATTTCAAGCTATAAGACAAGACCAAGTTCTTTTCTAAAACGCTATTATCAGTTCTACCAACCGCTCCTGAATCTCCCCCTCCGTGTCCTGGGTCAATCACTACAATCCCGGGAACCTCCATGTCGATCAGGTCAATAGCAGTGTCTACTCCTTCAATTTGGATTTTGATTCTGACCTGATTAAACCCGATTGGAGGAACATTCACTCGAATAGCTGTGTGCCCGTCGTCGGCAATCGTGGTTTCGCCACTTTGCTGACTGATTCTTCTAAACCCATTAGCTCCATAGGCGACTGAGGCCTCGAAACGATCCTTGTGGGTCGGGCTGTCTGCCCACTCTCCTCTAATGGTAGCGGGGGTAGCTCCCGGCAACGCTTCAAGCGTCCAAGTGACTTTCTTGCCTTTCAAAGGCTCGCCAATTTTCACTTTCAATTCTCGATGAGCAATCCTATTGGCGTGTGGATCAACCTCAACGAATGGCGTCAGCGGTTTGCCCGTATTTGGCTTTTCTGATCCTGCGATTTCATTCCCATCCTCATCTTTTACCTTCGGCGATAGCTCAACTACCTCCACAGGCAGGAGGCCCACCATGACCGTGCTGGGTAAAGCCCCATCTTCAATATTCGTTGCCCCTACTTCCACCTCGACAACAACGTCTTGGTCGGGTTTGGACTCGACAACCTTGACCTCTTGAAAATACACAGGAGATCTCCCCAAAAAGGTATCGCTCTCAGTTTCCCATTTTTCATGGAGATCATTTACATCTACTTGTCCACTGATAGTTTCCCCATTGGAAAGTGTAATAAGCCACCTCAATTGATCATTAAAAGGACATTCTCCCTCGCACAAATCTCCACTGGTGTAGGAGGGGTATTCATCACTCTGGAGAGCTACAACAATAAGGCGGTTGGGACTACCTGCTGGAATAATAATCTTCCGTTTCTGGCTGATTTCTACTCCTGCTTCCGCATTGCCGGTTACAATCAGGGCTTCAATCTCTGGCTTGTCATTGGCATCATTAGGATTTGTGCCTTGATCTGCCTCACTTCCATCACTTGCTCCATCGCCATCGCTATCATGGGAAAAACTCGATGAGTTTCCATTCTGATATTCAAGCACATCAGGAATTCCATCAAAATCGCTGTCTAGCTTGGCATTGACCGCCAGACGAAAGAACACCTTGGAAGAAGGATCAGGAGGCAATGGGGGCGGTGCTAATTGACTTGCTGCTGCGTTATCAATGACAGACTGGTTGATCGCTGGGAAACTCGTAGAAAAATCCGCAATCATGGCCGTATCCAATGCTCCCAGTTGAGAGTTTTGTGGAATCACTCCATTGTATCCAGTCATAAGGAGCATCGTGAAATGATAGTTGTCGGTGGAATGTCCAACAATAGGGTTTGTGTTCCACTCATCAGCGATGCTTAGTCCAGTGAGGGCATACTGAACCGCTTCTGCGGTATCAAGGGATGTCCATCCAAGGACAAGCTCTCCTGTATCTGCCTTGTTCATTACAAGCGTAGCACTCTTTCTCGTATCCTCCTCCACAGGAGCTTGGTTTCCCCCTCCGTTCTGATCCTCTGGCACAGGATTTGCAAAGAGGTTCCATGTCACGGTATTGCCAACTCCGTAGAATTGAGCAAAATTTGTCCAGTTGACCAAATTATTGCTTTTCTCAATTCGGTATCCTACTCCAAGAATCGACTGAAAACTAAGCTGTTTATATGCTCCATCATCCGAATCATGATTCGCCCATACAGCACCAGAACCATCTTGAACGGGGGTATCGAGTGGATCACAAAATCCTCGTTGATATGAGAACAGCAGTCCACAAACAACCAAAAGGCTCAGCAGACTCCTTACTCGAAAACGAGGCAAAAGACACAAGCACATAATTCCTCTTAGGAAATATTCTCCATAAAGTCAATCGCTGTTGGAAAATTCGGTTAAATCTATCCCATCCTTTTTCAAAAAATGAGACAGAAAAGGCCAGGGCCTTGGCCAAGGCCAAAAACAATTCACCCCAACTCTCGGGTGTGAGAGCTGGGGTGAAATGGCAACCCGTACGGGACTCGAACCCGTGTTGCCGCCGTGAAAGGGCGGAGTCCTAACCACTAGACGAACGGGTCGCATTTGTGGTGCGCCTAAGCGCCGCGGGAAAATGCCAGAAGATGATGACATGGCAAGAAAAAATGGTACAAAATCTTCAAACATCTACATTTATCGCAACATTTAGCCTTTATCCATGCCCAAGCATTGGCTAAAACTCGTTGTGTGAACCAGATTACACACCAAACTCGCGGCAAAGAAATATTCGATCTTGAGATTGCTGAGCTTGAGCGCGTACGCACATCTCTGGGCTCGTCGTTCCATCAAGCTGTTGAACATTTGAAGGAAATACTGGAGAAAAAAGGTAAGATCGTTGTAATCGGTATTGGTAAATCAGGCAACGTTGGTCACAAGATAGCCGCTACATTTAATTCGACCGGCTCTACCGCAGTTGTTCTTAATTCCCAGAATGCACTTCATGGAGATCTCGGGATGATTTCCGATGGCGATGCCATTATCGCGCTCTCACAGTCAGGCGAGACAACTGAGCTGCTTGACCTGCTTCCATTCATTAAGCGCTTCGATGTCAGCGTCATTGGTATTACCGGCAAAGCAGGCTCCACGCTCGACCTTAACGCTGATATCACATTGCTGACTGAAGTCAGCCGAGAAGCATGCCCGCTGAATCTAGCACCTACGTCATCCTCCACCGCAATGCTGGTAATGGGTGATGCCCTTGCAATGGTACTACTTGAGTCACGCGGCTTCACGGAAGATGATTTCTCCAGATTCCACCCCAGCGGATCACTTGGCCGCGCACTTCTGACTAAAGTTTCTGATATTATGCGCTGCGGCGACCAACTGGCCGTCATTTCACCTGAAAACACAGTGCAGGAAGCGCTTTCTGCGATGTCTTTGGCGCGTAGCGGCGCCTGTATCATTACCCACAAAGATGGATCGCTTGCGGGGATTTTTACTCATGGTGATTTCGCTCGTTCATACCAAGAAGATGCTGATATTGGTAAGGAAGCAGTTAACCGCTTCATGACTACCAGTCCGATTACTCTGAGCGCGAATTCCCTAGCGGCCGAGGCCGTAACTACCATCGGCACACACCAGATTGATGATATTGTGGTGCTGGATCAAAACGATCTCCCCGTTGGGCTTATCGATACCCAAGACTTCGCTAAACTCAAACTGATCTAGCACAGTGAAGACTGCCCTCATGCTCTCTGCCTCCATCTGTGCGCCACTATTATTTGGTAGTTGTAGTTCTGACCACCCAAACAATGCACCAACAAAAAAAACCCCGACGGGTGCCAAGGTAAACTTAAGTGGAGTCAGCTTAACAACCTCAAAAGCCACCATTCACCAGAGGGCAAATGGCATATATGAATTACAATTTGACTACACCATAACAAACTCATCGGCTTCTAACATTGAGTTCCCCTGCCTTTACGCAAGCATAGACGATTTGATAGAAGTCAATCTATCAGATCAAGATAATGATCCTATTGCCTTAGGGTCAAGACCGTTGGAAGGTCTCACCTTAACCCAACCACGACCTAGGCGTATTTCCGTAGGGGAAACCACCCGCAGTTATTCCGTGCCTATCATCGACACGGCACTAGAAGCAGCTGAGCTTGTAAACATCCGCATCCGCCTGCACGTCCCATCACGCTACGATGAGCTGCGTAATAGTCTCGAGGCTCGTTCTCTGGCCCTCCAACCGCCAAGCAATGAGAAACAAGAGAAACCATAAACTTCAACCTTGTAACTTCAGCCTCTCCAAGCACACTCCGCACACATTCCAACCAATATCCAACACTTAATCTTATGGCATCTATCGTAGCAACCAAAGTCAGTCGCGGCCAATGTATCAAATACGAAGGCGAGACTGGTATAGTCCTCAATCTTGACCACCGCACACCCGGTAAAGGCAACGCCCTAATCGCCGCCACTATTCGCTCCTTTCAATCAGGTAAAACTAAAACCATCCGTTTTGCATCCAGTGATAAGGTAGATATCGTCGAAACAGATCGCCAGAAGCTTGAGTTTTCATATTCCGATCCAACTGGGTTTCATTTCATGGACATGAACACCTATGAGACCATCACTCTTGACCCCACACTAATAGGCGACAACAAAAACTTTCTCGTTGAAGGAATGAATGCAGAGGTTCTCTTCATTGAAGGGAATCCTGTCACAATTGATGTGCCGTCAGTTGTTGAGCTCGATGTCACAGACACCTCAGACGGAATAAAAGGTGACACAGCCAACAATCCCACAAAACCTGCCACCCTAGTCACCGGTCTGGTCGTGCAAGTGCCTCTTTTCGTTAAGATCGGCGATAAACTGAAAATTAATACAGCTGAGTCGTCATACTCAGGTCGTGCATAATATTATAAGAATCACATATTTATGACCTGGAACGACCAATTTCTGGCCTTATTCCGCTTCTGCCTCCAACAATATCAGAGCGGTAATCAAGAATTCCTCTCCTACTACCAACAAGACGATTTAGATTTCCTTAATTCTATCGGCTACAAGCCACGGGAACTATTTGATTTTGTGGAGGACTTTTCTGACGATGGAATGCCTACAGAATCCACTGCTCTGTTAGTTGCCAGTGTAAGACGCGATTACTTTCAACATGTTCAAGAGGGGGTCCAGAGTAATACTGAGATTACAGCTGATGACATCCCATCAAGATCTGATGAACATCAAGGCCTAGCCTACCTTCCGCGTATCGTTGCCAAAGCCGAAGCCAAGCTGCGCGGAGAACTTCACCCAAATCTTATGTTTGGTTGTGGTGGTGACAGAGGCTTTCTAAGATCAAACGGTAACATTCATCTGGCAGACTTTCTGCGCCATGTATGGGCAGCCAATGGTGACATTTCCAGCGTGCACGAATTTGTAAAACTCAACTCTTAACACACTATGAAAAATTATAATGGCGAAGAAATCCTAGTCGTAAAACGTGAACTGTTCGACGAGTTAGGATCGTTTCAAGGCATCACTGTTAATGTTGATCACTACTTGCCCAGCCTGCTAAATCCAGCAAATAACTTCTTTATGGATCGAGGTGCTGCTGAAGATGACCCCAGCCACAAGCAGCTGATCCCCTACTGTATTTTTCGGATCAAAGATGAAACGGGCACACGCTACTTGCACTACAACCGCGGGAAATCCGGTGGCGAATCACGCCTACACGCACAAGGATCGATGGGAATCGGCGGACACATAAATCCAATCGACGAACGCGAAGATCATCTTGGTAAGGAGACCTACATGGCAGGTGTGGATCGAGAGATCGATGAAGAGCTCAACATCGCCGGCAACCACTCACACCAAATCGTCGCCCTACTCAATGACGATTCCAACAGCGTCGGCCAAGTCCACCTCGGGGTAGTTCACATGGTTGACCTAGAAAACGCACAAGTAACAGCCAACGAAGATGCTATCGCCAACCTCGGATTCTATACCCTCGAACAGTTACGGGGTGATCTCTACGAACACCTAGAAACTTGGACACAAGCGTGCGTCGATACTCTCGAAGATTTGTAATTACATACAGTTATTACATCAATCACTGTATCCCCCATGAAACCACCCGCTGTG
Organism: Verrucomicrobiales bacterium; assembly: GCA_003527555.1. GTDB lineage: Bacteria > Verrucomicrobiota > Verrucomicrobiia > Verrucomicrobiales > Akkermansiaceae > Oceaniferula. The sequence goes on from DPWT01000097.1 coordinate 9,595, forward strand.
TAGTTATCTATCATCTCACATAATTACTCGTTTCTCACCCGCAGCAGTAGTCGTCGTTTTTGCGCCACCCAAAATCATCATCAAACGACTCACCAGATGATTAGACTGGAAATGTATTACAACTATTACGAAAAATACTAGGCGCGGCCTACCAGCCATGGTTGCCATACTCAGCCAGAATCTGCAGTAAACCATGACATAAGATCACTCACTTCGGTGCTTTTCATTAACCCGTGAGCAAGCTAAACACATCCGCATTGCCACATGTATGTGCTAAAGAAAATATTCCAGTTGCGTGATAAGACGCATAACGACGATGAGAAACCATTCCTAGAGCATCTCGAGGATCTTCGTATCGTCATCACTCGGGTCGTACTCACCCTAGTCATCGCCATGGGTGTGTGCTTTGCTTTCCGCAATGAACTGATGGAAATTATCCGTCGTCCGGTGGAGCAAGTCTGGATGGTCAGCCAAGAGGAAAAAATGCCAGACAACCTCAAGTTAGAAACATGGGAAATGGCAAAAAAAGCCGACCGCGACACGGTGGGCTTCACCACTGCACAACGCGATTATTATTTTGATCATGTCGATCCCAATGGTGAGCTAAAGCTCAAATTTCACACCGACTCAGTGCGCTACTACCGTGCCTCCATTGACATGGAGAATACCAATGAGTCCGGCAAAGCATTTATCGAGAAGCTTCCAGGTATCGAACCCGAACTCCGAGAGCAGCTACTATCATTACTAATCGATGAAAAACGACCCGATGCAGCGGTCGATTCACGCGGTAAGCTGGTTCTAATGCAGGCTCTCAATCCGACCGAGGGATTCATGCTCTCAATCAAATTAGCGCTATTTGCCGGCATTGTAATTTCCTTCCCGCTATTACTATTTTTCACATTACAATTCATACTTCCTGGTCTGAAAAAGAATGAGAAAAAAACACTCTGGCCTGCGCTAGCCATTGGCTTTGGACTTTTTCTGGCAGGCGTTCTCTTCTCCTATTTCTTTGTCCTGCCAAAAGTCCTAGACTTCTTTTATAACTATAGTCAGGAAATGGGTGTCACTAATGAATGGCGCATCGGATACTACATCTCATTTGCAACTCAGTTCACACTGATCTTTGGCCTCGCGTTTGAACTTCCAGTCGTTGTTATGACCATGGTTCGCCTAGGGATTTTGAACTACGAAATCATGCGTAATACGCGCTCATATGCAATCCTAGCCATCGTAGTGATTGCCGCCATCATTACACCTACCCCTGACGTCGCAACACTTGCATTCCTCGCCGTGCCCATGATTATTCTCTACGAGATATGCATCTGGCTCGCTTACTTCTACAAACGCAAGGAGAGAGAAGAAGAACTGCGCGAACAAGAGGAGCTGAAGAAGAGGCTACTCGCTACACCGGCATTCACAACCACTCAAGATGATGATGATGAATACGGGTATGACCACGATGATTACGATCATGATCACTACCAAGATCATGATCAATATGCTCAGGATCATTATGACTACCATGACGATCCACATCATCACACTGATAGCGAGGGTGATGAGTCCGATACCGGCACCTACGATTTTGACGAGCATGGCTTAGAAGAGGATCCTCAAGCTTATGAGGACGGCGATTCCTCTGACAATGCGTCTACCGAAGAACTAGATAGCAACCACGCCGATGAGGCTCCTGGCGAGGATGATGACGATGAGCCCGAGGACCGTTCCTCAGGCGCCTAAAAATTGATCTCTAAACACTAACAATATTATCCCTATGCACTCTATGACAGGATTCGGCCGTGCTGAGCACGCCACCAATAAAATTGCAGCACGGGTCGAGGCTTCGTCGGTTAACCGTAAGCAGGGGGAAATTGTTGTGCAGCTTCCACGTGCTTATCAGGAGCTCGAGGCTGAAATCCGAAAATCCGCACTCAACAAACTGTCGCGTGGTAGGGTCTCTATTTCCATCCAACTTGAGCTACCCGAAGGCATAGGTGGTAAAATCCGGCTAAACGCAGGACGGGCTCGCGCCATCGAAACTGCATTCACGGAATTATCGGATATCATCGACCGCCAAGTTCGACTATCAGCGAGTGATTTCTTTCGTGCACAGGATGTCTTCGAATTCGATGACTCTCAAGCCGAACCATCTGATGCTATGGAAGCAATTCTGCCAGCTGTGGAAAATGCACTCGATCAGATGATTGCAATGCGTGCCAGTGAGGGCAAACACCTCCACGGTGACATTGCTGCACGAATCAGTGAACTGGAGACTATCACAGCCGAAATCACAACCTACGCCCCCTCAGTCAAAAAACAGTACACGGAAAACCTTCACGCACGCCTTGCAGAGGCAGGACTAGCTATCGCTCTGGATGATGAACGCATCCTCAAGGAGATCGGTCTATTCGCCGACCGCTGTGACATTAGCGAGGAAATCACTCGGTTACGCTCCCACTTTGAAAAATTTCGTGAATATCTAGCGACTAATGACCCCATAGGGAGACCACTTGATTTTTTGTGTCAGGAACTCAACCGAGAGTTTAACACAATTGGATCGAAGGCAAACGATGCCATTCTGGCGCAGCATATTGTGAACGCCAAGACCGAGCTAGAGAAAATCCGCGAGCAGGTCCAGAACGTGGAATAGAGTTTTAAGTGCCGGGGATTTATGTTTTAGATAGATGCAATGTCAGACTTTCTTGATCCATCGTTCACTTCTCTAAAAATCTGCGGAGTCACACGTGCAGATGATGCAGCGCGGTTGATCGATCTCGGCGTTCATGCATTGGGCATCAATTTCTGGTCACAATCTAAGAGATATCTGGCACCCGACCAAGCCGAACCAATCCTACAATTATGCGACGAGAAAATCGTCCGTGTCGGCGTTTTTGTGAATGCAGAACCAGAACTACCAAAGCGATTACTGGAATCAGGATTGATCGACTTTGCACAATTCCACGGTGATGAAACTCCAGAATACTGTGCACACTTTGCCGACATACGACTCCCCTTCATCAAAGCAATCGGGGTCAACGATAAGACTTCATTAGAAAGGATCACCCACTACCGCGCCAATGCTATCTTATTAGACACTCCAGCACCCGGCGTTTACGGGGGCACAGGCGAAACATTCGACTGGGCACACGCAGAGTCCTTCATCCAGTCACATCCTGACATCCCAGTACTCCTAGCAGGTGGCATTACACCAGAAAATGCCAGCAACGCCACCAATCAAGTTCATCCCGCCGCTCTAGATATTGCCTCTGGCGCAGAACTCTCACCAGGCGTCAAAGACTTCGATAAGGTCCGCGCATTACTCAACTCCTTGACCCCACTCTCTTAATTCCGATGAACCTGATACTCATTTTTCTAGGTGGCGGGCTCGGCGCATTGTCCCGATTCGGAGTTTCATCCGGTATTCAATCGCTTGTAGAAAATACCCGATTGCAGCGCTTTCCACTTGGTATTCTAGCATGCAACCTCACTGGCTGTTTCCTCATCGGCTTAATTTTTGGCTGGATTGCATCACGTAATGGCGAGCAATCATCATGGTTCCACCCGCTCGTCATCACAGGGTTCCTCGGTGCATTCACCACATTTTCAGCATTTGCTCTCGATACCCAAAAACTTTTTGAATCCTCCCCTGCTCTTGCCATCGTAAATATTGCGGCTTCAGTCGCGGGTAGCTTGCTCGCCATTTGGCTTGGGTTTAAGTGTCTAGGATAGGCAATATTTTACGAGAATCTCAATCAACAACGAGTCTCTTTTTTGCGATATTCTCGATTGCTTTTGCCCCTGCTCGCGCAGAGCTTCGATTAAATCTGTGTGAAAAAGCAGCTGCTTGCGATCCACATCCTAATCAAGTAGAAATTGCGGGATCGCCAAGACAGTTACCAACCTCTCTCCAGTTAAATCAGAATTCCCAGCAACCACAGTTGCGATTAGCCCAATAGCTGTTATATCTATGACTAGTTAACTTAATCATTTTTAGCGATTCAATTTATTACGATTGAATCTAGCGATGCACTGAATATGTGAAAAAACCGTGGGTTAATCTCGTATTCAGTCACAACTCGCTATCCTAGCTATTGATTTTATAAATCGTCCAATCATGTCCCATAAACTACCTGCCGATATTATTTTTTTCTCGCTCATTCACACAGTGCTCTGTTGTTGTTTGAATGCTCAGACAGCCATCAGCCCAACATCCATAAGTGCTAAAGCAAGTCATCGCGTGCTATTAGAACCCCAATCGGGACCATTTGCCCTGAAGTCAAAGAACCAACATTCCAACTTCCGTTTATCCCTCAGTTATTCTGCCGATGCATCCAGCAAACCTCAAGTGATACTGCTCAGCGATTACATAATCAATCTACCCACAGGAGAAAAACAAAATATAGACATCGCTTTCGAACGCATGGAATCCACCACAGCGACTGTGCGCATATGGCACGACGGCGAACTCATAAAAAAAGATGCCAATATTCCAAAATCGCTCAATCGCTCAAATCGTTTTTACATTGCTGATCAAAAAACATCTGAAAATACTTTAGACATGGGCAGTGACTTCACCGCAATGGTAAAGTTCGCGACAAAAAAAAATGGTACACTCATGGCGAAGACCCCCTCACAAGACAAGTGGGTCAGCCATTCTAAGGCACTCTTCATTAACAAAGGTAGACTTGCCTACGGTATCGGGCAGCTGGGACGGATTGAGGGTAAAACAAATGTCTGCAACGGAAAACAACATGTTGCCGTGCTTCGAGTAAAAAATGGTAGCGCCGCAATCTATTTGGATGGCCAACTTGAAGCCAAGCAGACTGATTTCACAAGACCAGACGCCAAACAATCAATATTTAAGATCGGTTCTGCCATTAAAGACTTCAGTAAGAATTTTGAAGGTAGCATATCTAACTTGAGATTCTGGAAACGTGCGCTCAATGACGTTGAAATTAAAAATTTATCACTCGGCAATGAGGACAAGGTTAATACTCCTGATTTCCACTGGAAACCTTCTCATCATAAATCCGTTGGAATTCCAGGACGCCCGACATTCATCAACCTCAAGGCAGGTAATGATTTCGAATTACACAGTGCATCAGTCCAGCCGCTCTCCTTGAACAACCATGCGGCAATCATTGGTAACTGGAATGATGATAGCCTGAAACGAGGAGAGAAAATTTATAAGGAAATGTGTGTGATCTGCCACGGAGATCTAACAAAAGCAGGCTCACTACCAACTGCTATGCGTTTCCATCAAGGTAAATTTAAAAATGGCGCTGATCCATACCGAATATACCAGACATTGGTGAAAGGATACGGCCAAATGGCACCACAGCCACAGTACACCACCAAAGAAAAATATGATGTAATTCATTATATTCGTGAAACCTTTCTCAAGGATCATAACGAGTCTGAGCTCACCAAAATTAATGACAGCTACCTGGCTAAGCTGCCACTGGGCATGAGCACTAAAAAAGAAAAACCACGGATTAAACGAGCACCCCAGTACTTACTTCAGGATTTCGGTAACACTCTGTTTTGGACATTGCAGGTAGATAAAGCAAACATAGCTCAAAAAGGCATCGCTATCCGCATGGATAATGGCCCAGGTGGTATTACTAAAGGTAAATCATGGATGCTTTATGATCACGACACCATGCGCTTAGCAGCCTGCTGGAGCGGCGATCAATTTGTAGATTGGCGCGGCATAGCCTTTGACGGTTCACATGGCACACACACAAGCATTGTCGGAGACAAACATTACACCTCCCCCAATCTTCCGATGTGGGCGAACCCTGAAACAGGAAAATTTGATGACGTTCGCGTGATCGGCCGCGACGGCAGACCCTACGGACCTCTTCCTCGTCAGTGGGTGCACTTCAAGGCACTGGAGCATCACGATGGCTACCCTGTCATCAGATACACGGTTGGAGACTGCAACATCCGCGAACTACCGGGTATCGGTAAAGAGCCTAACACATTTACCCGCACCTTTTTCTGTGGACCTACAAGTAAACCACTCAAGCTACGCCTGGACAAAGACAACATTCACACGCTTCCTGCCAGTCAAAAGATGTTCACGTTCGCTGTTCTGTATGCCAACGGCAAGGCATCTGTCATACCAAGCAAAGATATCAGTGCCGCGCCCGGAGCAGCCTTATCGAATCGGTTCAAAGGACGCACTACCAGCGAGATCGTTCCTGGCGATGACAGCGCACCCTATGCGATTGATACGCTAACCCTACCCGCTATGGATAAAAACCCATGGCAGTCATGGATGCGCAGCACGGGTGTAGATTTCTTCAAAAACGGCAAAAGCGCGGCAGTCTGCACATGGAACGGTGATGTATGGATTGTCGATGGCATCAATCAACGTGAAGGAAAGCTCACATGGCAGCGCATATGTTCAGGACTATTTCAGCCACTCGGCATCAAAATTGTAGAGGGTGAAATCTATGTTGGGTGCCGCGACATGATCGCCAAACTGATTGACCTAAATGGCGACCGCGAGACAGATATCATCGAGAGCTTTAATAACGACCATCAAGTTACAGAACATTTCCACGAGTTTGCCATGGGACTGCAAACCGATAGCGAAGGAAACTTTTACTACGCCAAGTCGGCACGACATGCAAAGGTGGCCGTCGTGCCTCACCACGGCACCCTACTTCGCGTCAGTAAAGACGGCACAAAAACTGACATCCTCGCGACCGGATTCCGCGCCGCCAACGGCGTCTGCCTGAATCCTGATGGATCATTCATTGTCACCGACCAAGAAGGTCACTGGAACCCGAAAAACCGCATCAACTGGGTGAAAGGCACCGGCGTAGATGATTTTTACGGAAATATGTATGGCTATCATAACGTCACAGACAGCTCGGACTCCGCAATGAATCCCCCACTCTGCTGGATCACGAATGCGTTCGATCGATCACCTGCTGAGCTTGTTTGGGTGCCAGAAAATTCTGCTTGGAAATCTCTGCGCGGTTCATTGCTGAACCTTTCATATGGAGCGGGCAAAGTTTACGTCGTGCCACATGAAAAAATTGATGGGCAAGTGCAGGGTGGCATGTGCCAACTTCCATTCGATTCCCTGCCCACAGGCATCATGCGTGGTCGTTTCCACTCCGGCGACGGACAGTTCTATGGCTGCGGCATGTATGCATGGGCCGGTAACCGCAAAAAACCTGGTGGGTTTTACCGAATCCGCGCCACAGGAAATGCAGCCAATCTGCCCGTCGGGCTATCAGCATCCACAAACACAATCACCGTGAAATTTAGCGACCCGCTGGACGTTGACTCCACAACAAACATAGCCAACTGGTCGGTTGAAGCATGGGACCTAAAACGCACCAAAAAATATGGATCAAAACACTACAATCAGCGAGAATGGAACGTCAAAAAAGCTGCTCTCTCGCCAGATAGAAAAACTATTACTCTGACAATTCCCGATCTTGCCCCCACCTGGGGCATGTCTATCACAGCTAACATCAAGGATCAGAACGGAAAATCGGTCACTCGTGTAATCCACAACACAATCCATCAGTTCAAACCATAACACACCCAGCACCATGACGTCTCGCTATCTTTTTACGCTCCTCACCCTATGTTTATTCAACACGGGGCACACCAGCCTAATAGATAGTAAACCTAACATCATCCTCGTGATGACGGACGATCAGGGTTACCCCATCGTTGGAAAACATGGTCACCCATGGATCAAGACACCCAATTTAGACAAACTCTACGACAAAAGCACACGCTTCACAC
>DPWT01000232.1 GCA_003527555.1 Verrucomicrobiales bacterium
CTAAACAGCTTTATGTAATTTCCTTCTAAAACTCAGGCTAGCGCACTGGGTGTACACAGGTTCCTGCGGCTTTCTAGTATCCGGCTCATCGCATCTGAAAGCCTGCGCCGTGTCTTCACGCGAAGCCAGAGGCGCTGGTAACCCCTCGTTCTCTGGTGATTAACTTCTAAGGCTTAAAAACTTTCCACCCTCCTGCGAGCGCGGCAACATCGCCTAGCTCAGCCGCTAGGATTTTAGTTTTGCGATGAAGCTCAGGTATCCTTATGTCTAGCTTTAACTGGATGGCAGGTAAAATGATGTCTTTCCCAGCCATGATCCCACCACCGAGCACAACACACTCTGGGTCGTACTGGTAAATCAAATTCATGACCAGATTTGTCCAGCAGTTGATTGCATTGTCCCTGAGCTCGCAGGCAAGCTGATCATGTTGCGCAGCCTCAGCGAACACTATACGGTAGTCGATCACATCTGCAGAAGACAGCCTGCTGTTAGAAAACAGGTCTGACTCGCGGGCAATCCCAGGTAAGGCCCAAGTCGCAGCGTGTGCCTCAACACATCCACGCAATCCACAAACACACTGACGCCCATTCATGTGTACGGTGTTATGTCCGCAGAGGTTTCCCGCCACGCCATGTTTGCCGAATAATGGCCTTCCATCACAAATAACCGCGGTGCCAATGCCGGTGCCTAAGGTGATCATAGCGAGGTTTTCTACTCCCTTACCTGCGCCATATTGCCATTCACCAATCGCGGCAGCACGCGCGTCATTTTCTAACAAGCAAGGTATCCCCATCTCTGCTTGCGTCCACGCGTTTAGATCAAAGTCCGGGGCATCATCATATTTTCCGAACGTGCGTGTCACCTTGCTTCGGTCGGGTGATACGATACATGGCAGCGCGCAGACCATGGCATCGGCGCTTGTTTTTGTTGAGACAATCAACCGCTCGCAGAGTTTTTTAACATGCTGTATTGACTGCGCAAGCGACGTTCCGGATTTGTATGCAATTACATCTTGAGCGAGCACTTTTCCATCCTGAATGACACCCGCCTTGATACGCGTACCTCCAAAATCAACTGCGAATATGCTCATGTAGCACGGCTATCAGAAATCACGGCAGCTGGCGAGTCAAAGTCACCTGGCTGGGATGCGAATAATGGCGGGGGAATAGCCATCTGACTCGGCAGTAAGCTCCCACGCTCCGCCTGGCTCTGAACTAACATCTGAAGAGAGCTGGATCTTGCCTTGCAGGGTGCCAGTTTTTTCTGATATGCCCTTGGATAGTCCGATGATGGCACTGATAATTTTGTCTGCATCGGCGTCGTTCAAGGCGGCTTGGGGCGGCATCGGCACCTCGCCCCAGACGCCGGCACCTCCTGATTTCAGTTTTTTCTTTAGGTATCCAACCGTATTTTTCCTCGAACGGTATTTGATTGATACATCCAGGTATGATGGGCCAACCGAGGAGGTTTCAACCTGATGGCACGCGAGACATTGATTCGCCCTGGCAATTTGATCAATTGCCGCTGGCAATTCGACGCCATCGGAGTCGTGTCCCGTGGCTGGAATGTAGCGAGCCCGGATGCGGGTTTTTGTGGGATCGGCTGGCGTGGATGAGGATATCTTGAAGCTCACTGTTTCGCCAAAGCCGTAGGCTTTTTGAGGTTTTATGATGGCGAGCGCGAGATTTCCCTTTTTGTTTAGCCCTTTCAGATCAATTCTAGCAAAGGCCTTGGCGCCCATGTCATCGGTAGCAACGGCCCTTACGTCCGTGAATTTGCCGGGCGGCAGGGATATCGTTGTGCCAGATCCTAGCTTTTGCTCCGAGACTCCTGAAGTAGCATACCACTGCACGGTGACTTGCTTATTCTCAGGATCAGTGACTTTTTCTACGCAGAATTTCCTGGCCTCCGCAAGCGGTTTGATTGCGATGGATGGAGGTTTGTTTTCACCACTTGGAATCAATCGAGAAATTGATCCATTGGTATTTAAATACCACCCAGATCCGTACTCGAGGAGTATGAGTGACCCATCTCGATCCATTTCAAGATCAATGGGGTGAGTGAGCCCTTCTTTGAGCACCTCAAGATCTTTTAAGCGCTCATCACCATCAAGATTGGCCTTGAAAATCTTGCCGCGCATCCAGTCATAGGTGAGCAAGGCAGTGTCACCATTCTGATCGATGATATTGTATCTTCTGTTAGGTTTATGATAACAGATAGGCCCGGCCATTGCGTTACGTCCACCTTTCCCCATGTTGGGGAATTCCTTACTGTCTGAGTAGGGATACCAGATGAATGCAGAATGAGCTGGCGGGAGAGTCTTGAGCCCGGTGTTACGTTGACCGAGGTTCTGAGGCGCGGTGAGTTTTGTTATGGCTCCGATGGAGTTATCAGAGAAGTCTCGGATTGGAAAAGGCTTGTTGTTAGCGATGACGAAAGGCCAACCGTAGTTGCCTGCTGATTTGGCTTGGTTTACTTCGTCGTAACCCATCGGTCCTTTGGCTGTGTCCTTCCGCGCATCTGGCCCGACTTCACCCCAATAGAGAGTGCTTGTGCGCGGGTTGAGCGAGAGGCGGAAAGGATTACGGCAGCCCATGACAAAAATCTCTGGTCGGGTTTTGGCTGTGCCGGGTTTGAAGAGGTTTCCTGCCGGGATTTCATAGCCGGATTCCGTTGGGCGTATCCGAAGAATTTTTCCCCGGAGGTCATTTGTATTTCCTGCGCTTCTCTGGGCATCCCAGTTCGTTCGGTCATCTCGATTGTCGATGGGTGCATGGCCGTCTGAAGCGAAGGGGTTTGTGTTATCACCCGTCGATAGATAGAGCAGCTCGTTGGGGCCAAACTCAACTGACCCTGCTTGGTGAGAGGCAAAGTTTTCTCGCTCGGTGGGAATCTCGAGCAGCTTCACTTCCGAGGAAAAATCGATTCGACCAGCCTTCAGGGTAAATCGTGATAGGCGATTCGCTGATGATTCCCGTGTGCTGTAATAAAGAAAAATACGTTGGTTGTGTGAGAAATTCGGGTCTAAGGCAATACCCAGTAAGCCGTCTTCTCTACCATACTTGCTTTTGGGATCGGATGCGTTAACGCATTGGACATGTAGATTACCGAGTTCGAAAATGCCTCCTGTTTGTGGATTGATACGGAGGACGCGGCCTTCCCGCTCTACCACATAAAGCTGACCATCTCGAGCGATAGCTACTTCCATTGGGTCCTTGAGGCCTTCTACGAGTGAGTATTTCTCAAGCGATGCCGTGCAAGCTACGGTAAGTGCCAGAAATGAAACAATTAAATACTTCATTATGTTAGAAAGAAGTTGTCAAGGAGGCGGGCTTATTTAGCTGCGGCTTTGAGCTCTTTGAATCGTTTCCGCATTTCTACGAGCTTCTCCTTGTATGCTGGATGCTTGATGAGGTCGTTTTCTTCGCGTGGGTCTTTGCTGATATCAAAGAGCTGTTCCACGCTGTGCTCAGGATAGTAAAAGTATTTCAGATCCTTACGCACAAGCGCCTCAGAGGTAGGGATACGATTGGCATTACTGATTGTCGGGTGTTCGTAATAGAATTCATCGCGCCATTCGGGTGCTTTCTCTGCAAGGTAGAGTGGGGCAACGTCTGTTCCCTGCATGCCTTTGGGAATCTTATTACCTGTCGCATTAAGAATCGTCGGAGCCAAATCCACGTTAAGGGTAAAATCATCATTGGTGGTGCCGTGCTTCTTTTTTGCCATTCGGGGGTCGTTGATGATTAGGGGAACGCGGATGCTTTCTTGGTGCGGATACCACTTGTCGGCAAGACCGTGCTCAGCATGGTAGTAGCCGTTGTCGGTGGTGAAAATAATGAGGGTGTTATCAAGCACGCCCTGTTTTTTTAACTCGGCAACGACCTTGCCGCACACGGCATCCACCTCCGTCGCAAGGCGGTAGTAGTTTTTCATCATGCGTTGGTATTTCTCTGGCGTATCAAAACGCCATTTGTAGCGGATGCGGCCTTCGTTCTTATCGGTAAAGAAGTCCGGCAGGTTGTCCCAGGACTTCTGATTAGCATTCGGCGGAACGGGAATGGTGACGTCCTTGTATAGCTCCATACTCTCCGGCTGGGGCAGGAACTGGTCTGGATGAGGATCTTCAGCGTGAGTAGCAAAAAAGGCAACAGTCAGACAGAACGGTTTGTCCTTTGGTCGCTTAGCGAGAAACTTCATTGCGTCCTCTTCGTTGCGCTTGGTCACATGGATTTTGCGTCCGTCTTTGAGCTTATACCAGTGCCGACCCGAGTAGGAGGTGCTGAAGTCAAACTTCTTGGAGGGGATCTTGCCGTTATGCCATTTGCCGACTTGCCCAACCCAGTACCCGTTCGCACGGAGAATACCGGGAAAAGTTTCTGAAAATGGTGTCTTCCATGGTTTAAATCCGCGGTTCCCGTGGCGTGACATCCACTGCCCGGTGAATAGTGAGGCACGACTAACTCCGCAGATCGAGGTGGTCACGCAGTTATGGGTGAAGCGCATCCCATGCGAGGCAAGCTTATCAATATGCGGGGTTTTCACGATCGGATTGCCCGCCACTCCCAGCGTGTCATGCCGCCAGTCGTCCGCGTAGAGAATCAGAATGTTCATCGGCTTTTCTGCAATAGCCGGGAGGCTAACAGCAAGGCAACAGAATAGATAAAGGATAGATTTTTTCATGGGAATATTTCCACTTGTGCACCCTTAATGGGCAACGCTATGTGACTGAGAGAAAAACTGCTCCATACGCCGATGCATGTCATCATAAAAACCTTTTTTCATGGCTTCTAGGATGGCTGTCTTTTCGGGGCCAGCATTTGCCATGCCCTCCTGCTCAGCGAGCATTTTCTCATGAAAAGCACGTTCGAGATCGATCATCGAGTCAAGGAAGGCACGCGCCGCACGTGAGTGTTCGACTCCATCGACGAGGGCATTTTCAAGCGTCTTGTTACGCGTCACGGCAATGAGGTCACCTTCACCCAGCTGCTCCATATAGCGGCGGTGGCTCTTCAGAAAAGCCTTATGATCTGAATCATACTGAACCTCATCACGATCTAACAATTTATCATATGGTCCAGCCTTACAGAAAAACTTCACCATCAGCGGAATGGTGTCCACCAGCATGAACAACGCGGTCAATATCCAATAGGTAATGAATGCGAACTCGCCTCCACGCTCGCCCTGCTTAAAGAGAGAATGAAGCGCAAGGGTCTGAGTTAGAATGTCGCGGCGGGTATCGTTAGCTATCGCGGTGAGGCTGGCACGCTCGTCAGCTCCGGTAGAAGCTAGCTCTCCCTGCATGCGCTTGAGTTCGACAAGCATAGAATCGATTTGTTCCTTAAGTGTGGAGCGAATCTGATTCTGCTGGGTAACAAATTGATCTGCCTGATCTGCCTGCACCTTACGCCGGAGGGCTGACACTCGCTCCTTTTCCACAGCAGCAACGGCACGTTCGGCCTCAAGTTTTTTCTCAAAAGCAGAGATTGCCGTTGTTTTTGAGTCGGCGATGCTTGTGAGCAGTGCGCTTTTTTCCTCGGATAATGATTTTAGCAATGCCCCAAGGCGTGCTGCCTCAGTACGCCGCCATGCGAGCTGATCGTCACGGATACTGCGTGCACGTGGACCAAGTCCACGAATACCGCTGCGCTGACCGTTGACCTCTCTCTCAAACTGCTCTTGCCAATATGCTTGTTCTTGCTGAATTTTCTCGTATTGCGGGGTAACCTTTACAACCTCATCATCAATTGCGGTCACTCGCGTGGTGAATGTTTGGGTGGCCTCATCAATGGATTTCTTAAGCTTTGTCTGTTGCTCGGGCGTGAGTCCAGCAAACTCTTCATCGTTATCCTTTTGTTCAGCGATCAGAAATTTGGCGTTAAAGCTGTCGTTCCATTTGTCACGTTGCTTAGCGATTGCTGCTTCCTGAACGCGAATCCCTGCAAGCTGATCGTCCTTCTCTTTTTTGAATGATGCCTTAGTCTGCTCGATTTGAACTGTGCGAGCTTCCTCAATGACGCCGCTCACGGTGTCATTAAACAGCAAGAGCACAAGCGGGTGGGCGATGGTCAGGCCCATCAGTCCAGCAACCACAAAACGAAGTGCAAACTGACCTAGTTTTTTGAATGGGGAAAGAAACGGCCGGTAGCTGGCAAGCAAGGCTCGGTCAATGGTCATTATAATTAACGACCAGACACCTGCAACGGGGTAGATCACCCAGTTATTCTGAGTGAGGGTGGATAAAGCATAAGCGCAAGCGATAAATGCAAAGGCACAAGGCACGAGTACCGTAGCACCAAAGGCAACATACTTACGCTGTTCCCAAGCAGGACATTGTTCAAGGGTCTCGGTGCCGGCTCCAGATAACCAAAAGAAAATACGCTTCCATATCGATGATCGAGACATATTGTTCATTAGCCGATAGTTACGTGATTTTTGTGTATGGCCTTACACAACGTTTAAGAAATAGCGTATCAGCGTATCAGCGT
>DPWT01000204.1 GCA_003527555.1 Verrucomicrobiales bacterium
CTCATAGTTATCTCTGGCTCTTGCTTCATCAATGAGAAAACCTAAAGAGCTGATACCAAGAAGACCCAGAACCGTAGCATCACGGATGCACGTTTCCCAGCGATAGAAAAAATACAAAACCATACGGTTAAAGTAAGCGGGAAGAATTGAGAACAAGTATCCCTGCAGACGGTTTCCACCCTGGGCAAGCTGAACTTTGGAGTGATTTAAATCTGAGTGATCGGCAAGTTCTCCCCCGAGTCGACCAACAATACCATAATTGTGGATAGCGAGCCCCAAGATGAGGGGCCAAGCAGTGGGGCCAAGCATTTGAAGTAGCAGAAAGGCTAGAAGGAATTCAGGCATGCTGCGGCAGAGAATAAAGAGAGCCCGCAAAAACAGAGAGATAAGCATATGGAGCAAATTCAATCCACGATTATTGCCAGCGTGAATACCGTAAGGTTTCGCTTCATTGAGAGATCTAGAACTCCACGGCAAGGTTATTAAACCTACTAGAAAGGCGAGTATCATGGCGGCAGTGCCGATGTAGAGCGTCTGTAGCGAGGCCTCCACGCCTTGCTCCAAGAAAAGCTGCTTTGCCCACGGTATGGCATCGCTCCAGTTACCGGATTGTTGCACTGGATAGGGTGTGATTTCCTTAGTGAAAAAACGATCTAGATTAGATAAGCGCTGTTCCCAGCTAAGTTCTGATAATAGGGGTTCGCCTGTGCTCCAAGAAATAGTAGTGAGGATGATAGCAAAGATAGCGGTTATTTTTGAGAGCCATCGCTTCGGTTGAACTCGGTGTAGTGATCCCGGTGAAAGGTCATCAGGGAGCTTTTTTGGAGACGTGTATTGTGTCATGCTTTTGCGGATGTAATGGCTAGAGCGCTCTACAATTAGGATCAACGCAAGTAATGAGTATAGCAGCGTCCAAAGTTCGTTGTAATGGTTGTCTTCAAAGGCTGTTTCAATGTGAAGTCCGATGGTGGTTATGCCGACGAAACCTAAAATAGCTGCCGAGCGAATAGCGCATTCAAAGCGGTAGAGGGTATAGCTGACGATGTCTGTTAGGGCGATAGGGAATATGCCGTATAGCCAAGATGCAAAGGAGCCCCCACCCAAGGACTGGAGGTAGGCTTTAGCGTAGCTTGGCTGCTCATCAAGCAGTTCAGAAAACACCTTAGCCAAGCTGCAGCTGTATGGAATGGATAAAGCCACGATAACGGCCATGGGCGAGGTTCCGAGTGCCGTTATAAAGATGAGTGCCCACAGTATTTCATGAATGGATCTTCCTACTGTTGTAACTGCCCGTGATATGCGGTGGATTATCGCGAGACCGAGGCCTGAAGCGGCTGATGTCGTGTTAAGTGACCACCAAGATTTGGACGACAGGAATCCAAGAATGAGTCCGATTGGCAGTGATAAACTAATGGCGCATACAGCATATTGGAGGGTTTTCCATAATGCCTCGCCAATTTTATGCGAGAATGGAGGAGCCGACTCCGGCATATCTGGATCTTGGTAATCTAGGGCGGGTTCGAGTGCCGCAGTGAAGAATTTTTTTATCACCCCCATGCCGTATTCTTGAGGGAAGAAGTCTGTCCATTTTAGCTGCGCAGCGTAGATGCAGAATACGAGGACAGGGATCAGAAGTAGCAGAAAGCTTCTGCGTGTGCCCTTGTATGGCTTTATCAAAATCATGGCTCTACCAATTCAGATTCAGAAAGGTGGTATAGCTCTTCGAGTTGCTCTGTGGATACCTCGGAAGAATCAAATAAGACATGTCCGTTTTTTAAGCCAATAATGCGTGGGAAAAACTCACGCGCGAGCTCCACATTGTGAATAGACATTACCAGTGTGAGTTGATTCTCTTTGGCAATTTCTGTAAGTAAAGTAATGAGGCTGCGAGCTCGTGCTGGATCCACAGCAGAAATCGGTTCATCTGCTAACAGGCTGTGTGCCTGCTGAAAAAGTGCGCGGGCAACGGCTACGCGTTGCTGTTGTCCGCCGGACAGGGTCGCCGTGTGGTGATACATTTTTTCAGGGATGCCGACCCTTTGCAACAATGAGAAGATATGCTGTAGATTTTTACTTGATGGGATCAGGAATTTGGAGAGCATTCCCAGCGCAGAGTGCTTGCCCACCTTACCAAGAAGGATATTTTGAAAAACCTTGAGCTGTGGGATAAGTCCCAAATCTTGCGGGATGTAGGCAATTTCACTCCGCAGCTTGCGTAAGCCTTTGTTGCTAAGGCGATCCAGATGGGATTCTGCAATACTGTAGCTGCCAGAATCTTGTAATACTTGTCCGTTGAGCAGCTTTAGGAGAGTGGTTTTGCCGCTACCTGATGGACCTATGATAGCAACGTGCTCGCCCTGCTTTATATCTATTGATATATTACTCAGAGCAACGGTAGCTCCAAAACTCTTGCTGATGTCTGTGAGTTGAAACACAGTATTAAAATTACCCCTCCTGCTCTCTAGCAGAAGGGGCTGTGAGACTATTCTTTGAAGAAGCCGAGCTCCTTAGCAATAGTAACGATGTTTGCGAAATCTTCGTTCTTTGCTTCGATCAGGCCTTCTTCACGCTTGAGGACTGTGAGGACCTCTTCGTCATTACATTTGATCAAGGCTTTTTGAAGTTTGTCAATGAAACCAGGGCCGAAAGTTTCATCAAGTGATGGGTGTGCAGTGAAGTTGTAATCAGCATACCCCGGAGTGACCCAGATGATTTTGGCTTTATTGGGGTCAATTTCTTTCGATTTGACCATACTGTCGTAGGTTTTGTAGCTCAATACACCGACTTGTACAGAACCTTCGTTGACGCTGCTGGCAGTTCCAGCATGACTAGCTTTGCCACTAAATTGAACAGGTTTGGAGAAAAATTCTTCCGGAGTCTTGCCTGTTTCCTTTTGAATGAACCAAGTTGGCATCAAGCGACCAGAAGTAGACTTCTTTGAACCGAAAGTGAATGTTAGATCGGCAATACCCACAGGGAATTCCTCAGATTTTTCTAGTCCAGTGGATTCATGTGCAATGAAGTAAGATTTATATTCAGGGTCAACAACTCCTTGTGCAATTGCACGAGACCCTTCGACCCGAGCACGGGCTTGCACACCTGTTAGCCCGCCAAACCATACCAGTTGGACTTCATTATTAGCAAAACGATTGACTGAAGCACTGTAATCTTGAGAATTAACATACTGCACTTTCACGCCAAGCTCCTTGGCGAGGTAGTCACTAAGCGCCTTATATTTAATGCTCTGATCGGATACCTTTTTGTCAGGAATTGCGGTGATACGCAGGACCTTGTCGTTGCCGTTCACTTGTTCTGAATACTTCTTCTTCCCGCAACTGCACAGGGCAATTGCACCAACAATGATGGATGCCAGACCGACACCTCTTACAATACGTAATCGTTTCATTTTTTATGTGGTTAAACTAACCGCCCCATAAGGCGCACGATCAGAGGGTAACTGTCTAGAAAAAACGTGTGAATATTTACACCTTTTCAAATTTATGGTGTGTGAGTGGTGAATCCGTAAATTATTGCACTCATGTAAAGAATTTCTCGACCTGGAAATGATAAATTTCGTAGAGCCCAATAATCTTAAAATCGGACTGATCCTTGATATTGAGTGTGTTGT
>DPWT01000098.1 GCA_003527555.1 Verrucomicrobiales bacterium
TGGACCACTTGATGGCAGATCATTCAAAGCCTGTATCCCCGGCGGATCATCGGCAAAAATTCTTCGTTGTGACGAAACTTTTAAAATCGGTAATGGCGAAAACCAAAAAGAGCTAGGTTTTTACGATATCCCAATGGATTTTGATACCATGGCAGCCTGTGGTTCAATGGCAGGCTCAGGTGGCGTAATCGTCATGGATGACTCGCGCAAGATGTCCTGGGTATTGAACAATATCAACCACTTCTACGCCCATGAATCTTGTGGTCAATGCACGCCATGCCGCGAAGGCTCGATGTGGATGCGGAAAATCTCCGACCGTATCGTTGATGGTAAAGCCACTCCTGAGGATATCCAAACGCTTGAGGACGTCGCCTATCAAATCGACGGCCGCACCGTCTGTGCTTTTGGTGAAGCTGCTTCATGGCCTGTTGAAGCCATGATTTCCAAATTCCGCGATGAATTAGAAGCCGAGACATCAGAGGATAACGAATACCTGTCACCTGAAGCAAAACGGCAACTCAAGAATATCAGTTAATCAGCCATGAGTGATTCCACCACTACCCAACTACCCAAGGATCTTGCCGCTGAAAAAGGCATGATCAACGTGCAGATAGACGGCCATTGGATTCAAGTGCCTCGAGGCACACGTATGATCGAGGCTTGTAAA
Organism: Verrucomicrobiales bacterium; assembly: GCA_003527555.1. GTDB lineage: Bacteria > Verrucomicrobiota > Verrucomicrobiia > Verrucomicrobiales > Akkermansiaceae > Oceaniferula. The sequence goes on from DPWT01000098.1 coordinate 668, forward strand.
ATTGCCGAAAAAGAAGTTCCACACTACTGTTACCACCCAAAACTTTCCTCACCAGGAAACTGCCGTATGTGCCTGGTCCAGATGGGCATGCCAGCACGCCCGGCACCGGGTGAGGAACCAACATACGGCGACGATGGCTACCAAGAAATCGGCTGGATGCCACGGCCAGTAATCGCGTGCGCAAACACCGTTGGCGAAAACATGGGTATCCGCACTACCGGTGATCTTGTGGAAAAATGCCGCGAGGGCGTCATGGAGTTTCTTTTGATTAATCACCCTTTGGATTGCCCCATTTGTGATCAAGCCGGTGAGTGCCAACTACAGGAGTTCTCTGTCGAACACGGCAAGGGCGAATCACGCTTCAAAGAGGATAAAGTCAAAAAGCCTAAAAATGTGAAAATCGGCCCGCGCATTCGTCTGGATGATGAACGCTGCATCATGTGCTCACGCTGTATTCGCTTTATGGACGAGGTGGCTGACGATCCCGTCTTAGGATTTTCGGAACGTGGCACTCACACTACTGTTGGCATCTATCCAGGTCGTGAACTCACGAATAATTATGGTCTCAATACTGTGGATATATGCCCCGTAGGCGCGCTCACTAGTAATGATTTCCGTTTTCAGATGCGTACTTGGTTTCTGAAGGAGACCGATAGCATAGACACCAACTGTGGAACTGGTGCTAATATTACTATTTGGACTCGAGGCAATAAAATCTTTCGAATCACTCCACGCCAAAATGATGAGGTGAACTCTTGTTGGATTCCAGACTCTCATCGCCTATCCTACACCTGCCCCACTGATGATGATCGCCTGACCGCTTGCCTGATCAAAGCGGATGGTGTGCACGAAGAATCTTGCTGGGAAAACGCTCTTGATGCAGCCGCTGATGCACTGAAACAATACGATACTAATGAGATCGCAGTGATCGCATCCGCCCGCCAGACTAACGAAGAGCTCTTCATGATGCGCACACTGGCATCCGAACTAGGTTCTGATGAGCTAGCTATTGTGGCTCGTGCTCAAACACCAGATGAGATGCTCGTTTCCTCTGACCAAAACCCAAACACCACGGGCGCAAAGCTTATCCTAGATGACAAAAACCCAGCAGAGAAAATGGATGCCATCTGCGAATCCATCCGCTCTGGCCAAATCAAAGCAATCGTCGTCGCCAGCGAAGACCTCACCGAGGCGGCGCAATTGACTAGCGAAGATTTGGATAACCTCGAGCTAATTGTCTCACTTAACACCTCGGCAAGTGCTACCGCACAAGCAAGTGATATTGTGTTTCCTGGTGCCAGCAGCACAGAAAAGCGAGGAAGTATGATTAACGTGGCTGGTCGTCTCCAGAAGCTCAACGCGGCCTGTATTCCACCAGGTGACGCCCGTGTCGATTGGGAAGCAATACGCGACCTCATCAATGCTTTATCCGACGAGCCATCCAACGACACCCCACAAAGTATCGACCAACTATCCGAGATCATCACTAAGAGTTTTGATGTATTAAATGATTATACCCTGTCAAAAATCCCTAATAGCGGCGTGACAGTAATTGAAACTGGCGTATCCATCCCATTGATAGATCGTGAAACTGCTCGCAAAGCAACCGGCGAAATCGTTGGATAAGTCATCACCAAAACCCTCCGCCAATCCTGCCTAAAAAATGGACCCCTTTCTTGTATTAGTCATCAGCACCGCTGTGAAGATTTTCATCTTCACCTTCGTACTGACGCTGCCAATCATCGCATATTCAACCTATGCCGAGCGCCGTGTTTCCTCTATCATTCAGGATCGTGTTGGGCCCAACCGCGTTGGTATCCCCCTCACTTTATTTGGCTTTAAAAAGGATATCCCACTTTCCGGATTACTCCAACCGCTTGCCGATGGTTTGAAAAATTTACTCAAGGAAGACCTAGTCCCTGATCACGTCCGTAAATTTTTCTTCACTATTGCACCTGCGCTGACTGCTGTTCCAGCCTTTCTCACGCTATGTGTGATTCCGTTTGGAAGCCAAATCACAGTCTTTGGGGAAAACATCAAACTTGTCATAGCAGATATTGATGCCGGTCCTCTCTTCGTTTTTGCCATCGCTTCACTTTCTGTTTATGGCATTACTTTTGCCGGGTGGGCATCAAACAACAAGTATTCGTTCCTCGGAGGCGTGCGTTCGTGTGCGCAGATGATCTCTTACGAAATTGCACTTGGCCTGTCAGTAATTCCGGTGCTCATGGTCTTCGGTCAACTCAATCTATCCGACATTGTACAACACCAAGCCGACAATGGATGGCTATTACTCCCGCTATGGGGTGAGGGGCTTACCACGGAAAGAATTCTTTTGCTGATCCCTCTATTTATCTCGTTTGTAGTCTTCACAACATCCATTTTTGCTGAGACGAACCGCATGCCATTTGACCTTCCAGAGTGTGAAACAGAACTTGTCGGTGGGTATCACACTGAGTATTCATCAATGAAATTTGCACTCTTTTTTCTGGGTGAATACGCCGCAATGATTGTCGGATCGGCCTTGATCGTCACCTTATTTTTCGGTGGTTGGTCGGTTGGATTCGGGCTCGACACAGCCATTTCAGAAATGACATACGGCGGCTTAATTCACTTGGGAGCATTTCTCGCCAAAGTCATTGGCTTTGTAATCTTCTTCATTTGGGTACGTTGGACCGTTCCGCGTTTTCGCTACGATCAACTGATGAAACTCGGATGGGTCGTCTTTTTCGAACTTGCTCTAGTCAACATCTTCCTCACCGCCGGCATCATGATGCTAGTTAACTAATTCCGTCCTAAAAAATGGCCACCATCAAAGTCACCCGCCCAAAACTTACATTACTGGAAAAAATCTACCTTCCAGCTGTCATCAAGGGACTATTCATCACATTCATGCACGCGATTCGCTCCATGCTTGGAAAAACGCCCGGCGCCAATGAAAACTTTAACTCCTCCGGCTTGGGTGTGACCATGCAGTATCCGGAACAAAAATGGGACGACCAGCTTCCTGATTACTACCGTGGCGTGCCTGCACTTGTCACTGACGAGGAACAGCGCGAGCGCTGCGTCTCCTGCCAGCTCTGCGAATTCATTTGTCCCCCAAAGGCAATCGCCATCATCCCAGATGAAATCGAATCGGATGATCCATGGGCAAAAGTTGAGAAACGCCCCAAAGAATTCGACATCGATATGACACGCTGCATCTATTGCGGCATGTGTGAGGAGGTTTGTCCTGAGCAAGCCATTTACCTTCGCAAAGATTACGCCATGACAGGTTTAAGCCGTGAAGACATGGTGAATGATAAGAAACGCCTCTACGAGATAGGCGGGGTTCGCACCGGACTCGTCAATAAATGGAACGAAATCAAGTAGCCTGCCAACAACTTACAATGCCATCCCCTCTCTTTTATATTTTTGCCGCTATCATGTTGATTGGCGGAACAATGGTTGTGTTTATGCGCAACCCTGTATCATCGGCACTCTCAATGGTCTTGAGCTTCCTCGGGCTAGCCGCATTATTTGTCGGTCTTGATGCCTACCTCATAGGCATCCTCCAGATATTAGTTTATGCAGGCGCAATCATGGTGCTGTTTATCTTTATCATCATGCTTCTGGATCTGAAAGCAGAGGAGAACACAAGCTTTCGGCCCGCGGCACTCGCAGCAGGCATAGTAATACCGCTCATGCTCGTCTTTCAGCTCACTGGGGTAATCAACAATCAAGATAACTTGCACGACATACCCGCTCTTGAGCTAGAACAAGCTGCCGCAAATTTTGACAAAGACACAATGATTCATAAGAGATTAAAAGATGGGCGTCTTCCTGATACACACCTTCTTGGGAAGAAACTCTACACAGATTACAATTTCCCACTACAAATGGTAGCAGTTCTTCTTCTGGTTGCAACCATCGGCTGCGTGTCTCTCTCACGAAAAAACAGTAAATAAACCTAGGTTATGCCATTTGATTCACTGCCAACTCCGACGCTCAACGAGTATCTAATGATATCCGGCCTACTATTTGCCATTGGGCTAGCAGGGGTCATCATTCGCCGAAATATCATCGTTATATTCATGTGCCTTGAAATGATGTTAGCTGCTGCCTCACTCACTCTTGTTGCGTTTTCCCGATTTCATACCGTGGACGGATTACCCGATTACGATGGCCAGATGCTCGTCTTTTTTGTCATCACCGTCGCTGCCGCTGAGGTCGCGGTAGGATTGGCAATCATCGTATCTTTGTATCGTGCCCGACAGACCATTCAAACCGATGAACTAACCTCACTCAGAGGATAAGCTTCAAGCTGCCAATACAACTTTTACATCTGACTCAACAATGGAAAATCTTCCCTGGTTCCTGCTCCTGATTCCTATTGCCAGTGCTGCGATCATTCAACTCGGCTTGAAAAAGAGCGCAGCCTTGTCATCGGCACTCTCGACAATATCAGTATTAGCTACATTCATTATCGCTGTCCTCTTACTGGGTAAGGACTTCTCAAGCTCTTTCAATTGGATCGAAGCAGGAACCTTGAGATTGAATATAGGTTTTAAGCTCGATCAACTGGCTACCTGCATGATGATTGTTGTGACAGGCATAGGCCTACTTGTTCATATTTTCTCGCTTGGCTACATGAGGGACGACCCAGCCAAGGCTCGTTATTTTGGTTGCCTTTCGCTGTTCATGTTTTCGATGACTGGCATAGTGCTATCATCCAATTTTGTGATGATGTTCATCTTCTGGGAGCTAGTCGGACTTTCGTCCTATCTACTAATAGGTCATTGGTATCAGAAAGACACTGCCGCAGATGCAGCGAAGAAAGCTTTTCTGGTCAACCGCATAGGTGATTTTGGTTTCATGATAGGTATCCTCATGCTGTGGGCTATCACCGGAACTGTGGTCTTTGAAGCTATGAACGGCGCGAGTCTAGATACTGCAGGCACTTATCTCGCAGGCACGGCCATCCTACTGGTGTTCTGTGGTGCGGTTGGTAAATCTGCCCAGCTTCCACTTCATGTTTGGCTTCCCGATGCCATGGAAGGGCCCACGCCGGTCTCGGCACTGATCCACGCTGCAACCATGGTGGCAGCGGGTGTTTACATGATGGCACGCACGTTTTTCTCTTTGGGCATTACTGCTGAAAACATGGAAATTCTGGGCAACGCCCCTGACGTAATCGCATGGGTAGGCGGTATTACCTCATTAGTAGCTGCACTCATGGCGACTCAGCAAAATGACATTAAAAAAATTCTCGCCTACTCAACGCTTTCCCAGCTCGGTTACATGGTCATGGCAGTTGGCTTGATTGCCCCTGAAGCTGGTATGTTTCACCTATTCACTCACGCATGGTTCAAAGCACTTCTATTTCTCGGATCTGGCGCTGTCATCTACGCTTGCCATCACGAACAGGACATCTGGAAAATGGGTGGGCTACTCAAAAAGATGCCCATCACAGCAATCACATTCCTCATTGGAACGCTCTCCCTGACGGCAGTTCCCTTCACGTCTGGTTTCTATTCGAAAGAAAACATTCTTATCGCCGCAAAAGATAGCCCACTTCTTTACATCGCTGTTGGAGTTGCTGCCCTAACCACATTTTACATGTTCCGTCTGTTCTTTATTGCTTTCTTGGGGAAAGCAAGAGACCACGGATCGAAAGATGCCAAAGAGGTGCCTGTCGTCATGTGGGGCCCACTTGCTCTTCTCACAGCAGCAGCAATTGCATCCCCCTTCTTTAGCCAATTCTTTCCCACGAATGGCCATGTTGAAGTACATGCAGTGCCGCACTTTGGTGACAAGTTAGTGCTCATGTCACTCGGCGCTTTTGCAACGGGTTTCGTTTTCGCTTTCTTACTTTACTTCGGCAAAGACAAAGAACCAATCAGCATTCCCCTCTTCCGCAACAAGTTTTACCTCGATATAATCTACCAAAGATTGGTCACTGTTTTTCAAGATGCCGTAGCAGCCTTAGTGCATTTCTTTGACGAGTTTATCATTGGCGGGCTGCTAGTTGACGGCGCCACTCGCTCGGCACAAGGGGTTGGTAACATCTTCCGGCGCTTTGCTCAAAATGGAAGCCTGTCCAGTTACGCCTACCTGATGGGCTTAGGGGCCGTTCTCGTAATTTACTTCACTGTTTTTGCCAAATAAGTCCTCTAGGACAGATAAGACCCACACCATACCATGTTGTTTGCATTCATACTCATCCCGCTTCTGGCAGCAATTGCTATTTTTGCTGGTGCCCCAGCACGCAAAACAGCTCTGAGCGCTGCACTACTCAATATTCTGGGTGCTGGCTACGCTGCCTCCACATGGAATTGTTCATGCTGGAATACTGGATTCCAAGTTCTCGAGAATCCTGACATCAAACTTAGCCTTGGTCTCACTGGAATTGGCTCGGTCATGCTAATTCTCTCTGTGATTGTTACCTTAGCCGCCGTCTACAGCGGCAAGTGTCCTGAGGGTCGTGAAAAAATATGGTTCGCCAGCACCATGCTGATTGCCGCGGGTGCAATCGGTGCTTTTCTCTCCACAGACGTCTTTTTCTATTATGCCTTCCATGAGCTAGCACTGATCCCAACCTTCCTGATGATCGGCATCTTAGGCAGCGGTAACCGCAAAGCGGCTGCATGGAAAATCACCATCTACTTAGCATTAGGATCCATTGTGCTTCTTGCAGGCCTCATACTTGCGATGAATCAGATGCCATCATGGTCGTTCACCGATCTCACAGCTGCGCCCAAACATCAGAATGAGATTGCACTGCTACTCATTATCGGGTTCGGCACTCTTGTATCGCTTTTTCCATTCCACTCATGGGCGGCAGCTGCTTATGCCAGCGCTCCCGCACCAGTAGCGATGTTACACGCCGGTGTATTGAAAAAGTTTGGGCTTTACGGATTGTTAGTAATCGGGATGAAAGTCGCCCCCGAAGGCATGGCACACTGGCTCCCATGGATATGTATTCTCTTGTTAGGTAATATCATTTGGGTAGGCCTAGTCACGTTGAATCAAAAGCGCCTCGATTTGATGCTCGGTAATTCATCAGTGATGCACATGGGCTATATCTTTCTTGCTGTAGCGGCGCTTGCTGCGAATGAGAACAACTCGATTGCCGAACCTGCTGCTATTCTATTGATGTTTGCTCACGGTATATCCATCGCTCTCTTATTCTCATTGGCTTCTATGATCGAACGCAAAACAAGCACAATGGAAATAACGCAACTCGGTGGCCTTGCCAAAACGGCACCTGCATTGGCCTTTTTGTTTGGACTCGCGGGCATGGCCTCTATTGGTTTACCGGGCCTCGCTAACTTCGCTGGCGAAGTGATGGTGTTCTTTGCAGGTTTTGCTGACTGGAAAGACGCCAATGGCCAGATCAACATGGGCTGGGTTCAGTGGACAACCATTATCGCCCTGTGGGGTGTCGTGATCAGCGCCGTTTACATGTTGCGCGCATTCCGTCGCGTATTCCAAGGCCCACTGGTAAAATCTACCGAGACAGCCACTGATATTTCTATCTGCGATAAAATCCCGGCCTACCTACTGGCTGCCACTTTACTTTTGGTGGGATTCTACCCGCAAATCATTCTTCAGTTTATTAACATCAAATAAGTCATAACCGACCTATTTATCATGCAACCACACCTTATTGAATTCATCACCGTTGGCCTAGGTATTCTTTTGCTACTCCTTGAGGCCTTTACCGACGGCAGCAAAACCCGCATTGGGCTGATCGCCGCAGCTGGTCTGGCGGGCATTCTCATACTTGAGCTTACTGCATGCGGGAACTGCACCACACCTGCTTGGATGGAGAGGTTTTATGACTATGACTCTTATGCGAGATACTTCAAAGTCATTGCACTAGCCGCCACGATTCTTGTGCTTCTGATGTCGGTAGATATGAAAAGGGTTTTATCTCGCTACACGTCGGGCGATGATTCAGGCACCGCGCTTGGTGAGTTTTTCTGCCTACCAGTTTTCACCTGTGCTGGTCTGATGTGGATGGCATCGGCTCGTGATCTAGTTTCTATTTTCGTTGCACTTGAGCTGGTCACAATCGCCTTCTACGTAATGGTAGCTTACATGCGCAGGAATGTAGGCTCACTCGAGGCAGGAGTTAAATATCTAATCTTAGGCGCTCTATCCACTGGTTTTCTCGTGTATGGCATCGCCTGGGTTTACGGTGCCACTGGCACAATGGATCTCTCAGCCATTGACCTCACCAAGCCAGAAATCAACCAGACTAGATTGCTTTTTGGCCTAGCCTTATTACTCATTGCCTTCGGATTCAAAGTAGGTGCTGCCCCGATGCAACTATGGATTCCTGATGTCTACCAGGGTGCTCCCACACCCGTGACAGCATATCTCTCCGTTGCATCCAAGGCAGCTGGTTTCGTTGTGATGATGATGGTGCTCGAACCATTTCTCATGGCTGATTCACCCGTCAAAACACAACTTCAAACAGCACTTTATATCATAGCAGGTGCAACACTTCTTTATGGCAACTTGGCAGCTATTTCTCAAGAGAATTTCAAACGACTTCTGGCTTACTCCTCGATTGCACACGCTGGGTTTTTGCTCATGGGTATTGGGTCAATCGACTTCACCTCCGTGGCATTCTACTTGGGTATCTACTTAATCATGACATTTACTGCATTCTTCATTCTTGCATTAGTTCGTGATCAAGAAAACAGCGATACAATTGATGCATTCGATGGGCTTGGCAAAAGAAACCCGCTCCTTGCAAGCTGCCTGACGATTTCCATGGCAGCGCTCGCTGGAATTCCACTCACTGCTGGATTTTGGGGAAAGTTCTTCATTTTTAAATCTGCTATCGAAACGAATGTCAGTTGGTGGCTCATCGCTATTGCTTTTGTCAGTGTAGCAACAGGCTTCTACTACTACCTCAAAGTGGTCAAAGCAATGTATTGGAATAATCCGCATAATGACGCCCCACTA
>DPWT01000270.1 GCA_003527555.1 Verrucomicrobiales bacterium
CTCACCGGATACATTAGACTCAGTCCCTGACCAAAATGCATGAAACCATCACTGATCGACCAAGCATCAATCTCACCAATCTTAAAATGATAAATCCACGGGTTACGGGTCTCAAGTTTGCGGTCGCGCTGATCAGCACACAATGGTGAGTAAACTAATCCCGCGGCGGCAAGGCCAGTGCGGGTGAGAAACTGACGGCGGGTATTCATGAGCGGTTTATCCTTTAGTAGGCGTGTAGTTTGCAATGGCACTTACGACATCCTTCACATCATCCGTGCAGAGCAATAAATCCGCGTATTTCTTCCCCTCAGCAAGCTGACTGATACAGTCGAACAACATTGTATCATCTTTGTAGCGTTTCTGACCTAAGAATATCATCGGACTAATCCAATCGAACGTAGCGTAGTGGTTCTGAGTTGCATCCATAAAAATTTCTTGGGTAGTTCCTGCACTCCCTGGAGCATAAATGATGCCATAAGTCGCAATCGCAAGTAATCCATCTTCACGAATGCTATTAGAAAAATACTTGGCTATATGCCGAGAAAAAAGATTTGTCGGCTCATGACCATAAAACCAGGTCGGCACCGCCAAACTAGAGCCACCCGTCGGATGTAAATCAATCACTTCCTGTGCGCGCATCATATAGCCAGTATCAGTATACATTGCCGAATGAGCCAAAATATCCAGCACATCATCCAACATATCATCTTCCGCATTCGACATCCATGCGCCAAGGTTTGCTGCCTCCATTGTTCCAGGCCCACCTCCTGAGGCAATAAAGTATCCCTTTCGTGTCAGATCACGAGTAATCCGCGCGACTTTTGCATAGTATGGGTCAGTTCGCGGCGTGCCATGACCACCCATCACCGCAACCACTTTTTTCTTTCCATCACGTTCTACTCGCCCTTCGAGCAAATCTCGCAAAGCATCGTCAATCGCATGATCATGAATACGCTGGGTCATCGCTTCTATAACATCCGGAGCATTACCACCCTTATCATGAAAGTGCTCATAGATTTTTTTGTCGACACTATGATCAGCAGAGGGCGTCCAACCACTCATAAGCTCCTCGCGTGTATATACCGAATGACGATAGGGATTATAAGGCAGATTTGGCAGACGAGGGAAAATCACTGCTCCCTTGTCACGGATTACATTCAAATCGACATAATCAGGAAAGTGACAACCAAGAAAAACTGCCCCCGCACAGTGAAGGTTTTGCCAATCGATATCTTCAAGACGCAGATCAAGGCCCTGAACTACGGCACAATTAAGCTGACCCTCCTGTCGGGAAAGTGCTGAAAAAGTGTCGATTTCTCGAATGGCGGAACAAATCATTGTGCAATCAGTTGTCGGTTGTCAGTGGAGGCATTCATGACAGCTTTTCATTAAAAAAAATTAAATAGCAGATTCTTTGAGAATTCCTACATATGGCAGGTTACGATATTTACCCTGATAATCCAACCCATATCCGACCACGAACTCGTCACCGATCACAAAACCTGTAAAATCAGCCTTCAGTACGATATCGCGTTCAATATCCTTAGTCAGCAACACGCAAGTTTTCACTTCTGATGCTCCATGCTCACTGAGTTTTTTTATCACAGCATCCAATGTCCGACCAGTATCAAGAATATCATCTAACAAAAGAACGGATTTACCCGAAACATCTGGAAGTTTTCTATCAAGAAATGATACTTCACCACTGCTTTCAGTGCCGCCATGGTAGCTCGACACATTAAGGCACTCGATCTCCATCGTCAGCGGTATCCTGCGCAACAAATCCGACATAAATAAAATTGCGCCCTTGAGCAACGCAACCACGACGATAGACTTGCCTTCAAATTCCTCAGTTACTCTCTCAGCGAGAACATCTAAACGCTTTTGGATGACTGCCTCATCGATGAGAACTTTTTCAATATGATTATGCATACGTTAATATTAACTATAAAACTAAATTACCAAATCTTAAATTATAACGATCTTATCACCTGTCATCAAAACCCACTGAGCAAATCTTCGCTGCAAACACATACCAATAAACCATGGCATTCATTCACGAACAGCTTGAAAAAATACTGAATTATCTTTCAGGTCTGGATCCTGTGTTGGCACCCGTTGCGTTCATCAGTCTGTATGTTCTTGCGACAGTTCTGGTTATCCCCGGATCAATCATCACTCTGTCGGCAGGAGTGCTTTTTGGAGCCTGGCGGGGATCCATCTACGTATCATTAGCCTCAGTTATCGGTGCATCACTGGCGTTCTTAATTGGACGTTACATTGCGCGTGACTTCGTAAGTAAAAAAATCGAGTCACACCCGAAATTCAAATCCGTCGATAGGGCTATTTCTCGCGAGGGTGCTAAAATAGTATTCATGCTTCGCTTATCACCATTATTCCCATTCAACATCCTTAACTACGGTCTGGGCATTACCAATATTCCCTTCTGGAAATATGTTGGAGCCTCCTGGCTGGGTATGCTTCCGGGTACCGTCCTCTACGTTTATATCGGCTCCTTGTTCAAGAACCTTGCTGATCTTGCGGGAGGCGCGAGAGACAAAACCACTGTTGAGTGGGTACTATATGGACTCGGACTTCTCGCCACAATAGTAGTTACAATCTACATTACAAAAATTGCCAAGAAAGCCATAACTGAAACCATTTAAGGTAATATAATTATGTCCTTATTCGAACCAAAAACGGAGACAAACGAATTACTAAAATCACGCGTTGCTCCAGATGACTGGACAAACCCAAAACCCGCTGAGATCTACAATCTCGTAATCATCGGTGCTGGCCCTTGTGGTCTAATCGCAGCCGCAGGAACAACAGGGCTCGGGGGGAAAGTGGCTCTGATTGAGCGCCATGCCATGGGAGGCGACTGCTTAAACGTGGGTTGCGTTCCCTCCAAGAGCTTGATTCGAGCAGCACGTGTGGCCGCAGAACTCAGGCATGCTTCCACTTTTGGTATTGAACCGAAGGATTCACAAATCCATTTCTCCACTGCCATGGAGCGCATGCGCGAGCTACGCGCAAAAATCAGCCAAGTAGATAGCGTGCATCGCTACCAAAAAGAGCTCGGCGTGGATGTTTTCCTAGGAACTGGCGCATTCAAATCTGCAACTTCAATTGAGGTAGATGGCCAAACCTTAAACTTTAAAAAGGCGTTGATCGCAACTGGTGCGCGCGCCACTAAACCCCCCATTCCTGGACTCTGGGAGTCAGGAGCTCATACCAATGAGACGATCTTCTCCCTGACTGAATTACCCAAACGACTAGCCGTGATAGGAGCTGGAGCCACAGGGTGTGAACTTTCCCAAGCGTTTGCAAGATTCGGTTCAGAAGTCACTCTTTTTGACCATGGGCCTAATATACTCAAGGGTGAAGATACTGATGCATCTGCCATTGTTGACCAAACAATGCGTGAAGACGGTGTCAATATTCTCTGCGAAACATCCATTCATAGAGTCTCGTCCAATGATGATATAAAAACCATTCACTACACATTAGGTGATTCGCAGAATACGTTGGATGTCGATGCCATTCTTGTATCCGTCGGGCGCACGCCCAATATAGAGAGCCTCAATCTGGAAGCAGCTCAAATCTCATATCACAATCGGGGTATTGAAGTGGATGACCAACTACGGACATCTAACAAAAGAATCTTCGCCGCGGGAGACGTTGCGATGAAATATCAATTCACCCACACAGCAGATGCAGCCGCGCGTATCGTCATTCAGAATGCACTTTTCCATGGTAGAAAAAAACTCAGCGATTTAGTGATTCCTTGGTGCACTTTCACCGATCCAGAAG
>DPWT01000268.1:0-12550 GCA_003527555.1 Verrucomicrobiales bacterium
TTTGGGTTGCCGTCTGCGAACTCGATGGTGTGCAAGCCGTCAGAACCGGGTGCTTGGAATGCCTTCACTAGTGAGGGGATGTCTGCGATATCCTTGCCATTTACTTTGGCGATGATGAGATTTCGCATCCTCTCGTATCCGGTGGTTGCGGGGGTAGGGACGGCCGCACTGAGGAAAACAATACGATTACGTCCTGCCTCATAATCGTCTGGTGAACGGAGAACATCGAGTAAGTCGAGGGGTGCCTTGGATTGCCAGTCTTTACCGAAGGCTTTCAAGTAGGTGGCGGTTAATTCCTGAAAAATAAATCCACCTTTGACGAGAAATTTTGGTGCTGTGTCGTACGTGTATGCAGGCACAAGTCTTTTACCTGGGCGCTTCAATATTGCTGTCAGTATTTTTCTCTGTCCCTCACGTAGTATAGTGATTTCAACTTGGTCTCCAACTTTATGAATACCCCGCACCTGGTGGCTCCAGAAGAGTTTTCCATATTGTGCATCTGTGTAGTATCCACGACGACCTATCTCTTTGCCATCGATTTCAATGATGACGTCACCCTTTAGCGTGCCTGATTTTTCTGCAGGGCTGTCTTTTCTTACGTGAGTGACATAGATGCCACCGACGTCATCGGGGAGCTTCAACCATGCTCGAAAATTGGGGTCAACGGTGTTGCTGACGCCAATACCGAGAGATGGAAAACCTACATAATTACCATCTTTAACATCAGCAAGAAATGCAGCAATGATTTCAGGAGCTAATACGTCGGTTATCTGATCTTTGGAATTATAGCTAGTCAGCAGTCCCAGCAATTTGCCGTCTTTAATAACAGGCAGCGAGTAGCTCGATGAGGCGCTCTGCATGGAACCTTTTGCTTCATAGGTTAGAAAGTAGTGCCCTTGAGCAAAGCTGGAAACGATATCGGCGCTCTGTATTGTGACTTCGGTTATCAAAGGGACGCCATTATCTTCAAGCTGCCATACGCTCACTTTATCTCCAATCTTCGCGCCACCTCCCAACTTTATTGGGCTGAGTGTTTTAAAAAAACCATCAGTATCGCCATTGTCTGCGGCAAGTAAAGCCAGGTTAGCTTCATAATCGATTGCTACTACTTTAGCAGGAATTGTGCGGTTGCCATCAGCATTCTCCAGTTCAATGTAGGTGGCATCGGCAGCCATCTCTGCGGTAGTTAGAATCTGGTTGTTTGGCATGGTAACACCGAGTGCACGTCGTTTGCTTGGGGCAGACTTATCCCAAGGTTGAGAAGCACTCCATTTTTGCAGAGTGGAATTGATACGGACGACGTGCTTTTGCACTGGAGCAGCCGCGTGGCTGGTTATCGTGGTGATGAATATGGTGAGGAAAAGCGAAATTTTCATGATCTTAAGAAATGAGTTGAAATAAAATATTTTTGTTAAAGACGATGACTGAGGCTAATCCCATAATTCATTTGCGTCCGCTTGCTTGCTTCGGCTGCATTTTCACCGGGGATGATGATAGGGCGTTCAATACCCTCACACTTGATGACAAAAAACTTGGGTATTTTATTTGGCTGAAGTAGCTCATGAATTTGTTTGAGGTTATTGATTTTGACACCATTAATTGATTCGATGGCCGTGCCAACATGCCCACTCACATGGGTGTTTACAGGATCCTCAAGAATGCGTGTTAATATGACAACGTCCTCTCGCTCTTTAAAAATACCTTCATCAATATAGTGGGCGAAAATTCTTCGTACGCGGGTGTTTGAGAAGCTATGAGCGGCATAGAGATTTCGGTCGAGTGGTTGAAATACTAGACCTGAAAATGTGGTAAAGCGTGGCTGCACTCCGTATTGAACGGCATACATTTGAATTGGCGGAAAGGGTTTTAGGGTTGCTGTTTTATTTAGTTTTTTACCGTCGCGGATAATATCTAACTTAATCAGATCACCTGAAAATTTGCGTTCGACTACTTCGTTCATGTTGACCTTCTCTCCCCCAATGAGGATATTTCCGGCAGCGTCTACGGCTTTACCGTTAATGGCTATTAGGATATCATTTGCTAGTAATACACCGTCGCATGGTCCGTCAGGTGTGACTGACGCTACAAGCACGCCCGGAGTTGTGCGCCCGAGTCCAAATTTTTTGCGCATGGCTGGGTTAAACATGGCAAACTCGGTGATTCCTAAATCGACATATTTATCATAACTGCCGTCTTCAATATCTTTGAGGAAACGTTTAATGACGGGTGGCGGGATCATGTAGCCAGTGTTATCAGCTGAACGTAAACCCTGAAATGCGACGCCAACTACTTGACCGTTTTGTAGCACTGGGCCACCAGAGTTGCCGGGGTTAATTGCTGCATCAATTTGAACAACTAAATGCTGATCTGATCTGGTATGGCTGTAAGAGTTGAAGTCGATCCGTGAAACAACACCACGGGTAACCGATATACGGTTGCCGCCGACGGGATAACCGATGACGCGCACCTGAGTTTCAAGTTTTGGCATGAGACCAATTTCTAGAGGTTTCAAGCCCTCGAATGGAGAGAAATCCTCAACTTCGAGTAAAGCTAGATCGCAGTCATGGGCGATATGGATGATTTTTGCAGGATGTTTTTGTGGTGAGCCATGTTTAGTAATTAACAATCGCCGCGCGTTAGAAACCACGTGTGCATTGGTTAGGAAACGATTATGTCCAATGATGAATCCCGTGCCGATACCGCCGCTGAACTGACCAGCTTTCCATGGTTCCCGATAGTTAGGTACTTGAGTGGCGGCCTCAATCCTAACGATTGAACCGTAAATATTCTGAGCGTGAGGGGTGGCTACTTTGATTGGGGCTGTTGTATCATCAGGAAGTCGTTGAGCATAAGTGGTTGGGGTCGCAATTAGGCAAATACTGCCCAAAAGAAGAAAAAGTGTCTTTGAAATCATGTGTTGAAGCTAGTGGTTCTTACTACGATTGAAAGCGGGAATGTATTGAATATTTGTTTAAGAAATGTGCATTCGTCTTGCGCCGGCTATGTCGGTGGTTAGTGTGATTTCATGTCTGAGCTATCAGATGCACTACCAGACGCAGTATCCGATTCTGCAGCATGCCATGATGAACCTCTCCTCAATATGATGGGAGGTGCCATTTGTGTCGTCGCTCCACTGGATTTGATTGAGACGAGCTTTGTAGTGCCTGCTGTTCGTGCACTTAAGAGCGCGCGTCCTGAGCGCATGCTGGTGGTTCTGTGTATCGATGAACAGTTGCCTATGTGGCAATTGATGTCACAAGTTGATTTGGTTATTGGCTATGGTTCGAAAGCGACATCACGACAGATTGCTAAATTGCTCGTTGATGTTGAGACTGTATTTGAATCATCCATTGTATGGGAGGCATGTGAGGCCGCCAAGGCATTAGCGCATGCTGGGGTTTTACAACGTTTCGGATATTCATTTAAGGGGGTCGCAAAATATCTCACGGATTCTATGGAGTTGCTGGTTACTCCTGCTCCAATCGAACACCGAGTCAGACACTATCTAAATCTAGTCGAGAAGCTCGGAGTCGAGGCATACACGAGAGAAAGTTTTGCGGCTGAGGCATTACGCCCTGCTCCTGAAAGAATCCGAATTGCAATTGCTCCTGCTTCCAACCTGGGTGAGTCCTATGAATGGCCACTCGAGCGTTATGCGGAAGTTGTTAGATTGGTTAATGAGCATTGTTCTGATGTTGTTTGGACTATTGTTGGCGACATCAATTCCAAGCAGTCGCAGGCGAAATGCATGGAACTACAAGCAATGCTAGAGGGGGTGGTGAAAGATTTATCATTAGAATGTGGATTACGCACATTGCTTTCTGAGCTGCCGCATTACAGCGCACTATTAGCGTGCGATAACCATACGGCGCATATTGCGGCCCATGTTGGACTTCCGGCAGTTGTGGTTTTTGGGCCTAATGAGCCCGATTGGAAGCGGCCGATTGGTAAACAAAGTAGGGTTGTGCGTGAACATGTTGCCTGTAGTCCATGTTATTTACCTAAATGCAAAATAGACTTGCGCTGTCAGGAGCAGGTCACAGCAGAAAAAGTAGCCAATGAGCTAGTAAAAGCGTTGCAAGATCGTTGTAGTTCCTAGCCAATGATTGAACTGAAATCCTACTCTTCTAGTTGAATCCTAGGGAACACTGGTTTTGGCTTACCAATTTCGTGCCCAAAAGGAACAAGTCCCCATACGAGAGTATTGGATTTTTTTTCTGCTAATTCGGGCAATCTAAGCTGATTTTGAATTTTGGCGCATGCTTCAGGAGTTACGGGAGAGAGTAGCACGCTAATGTGTGCGCAACTTTCTACCATGTGGTAAAGCACACTGGCTAGTTTCGCGCGTTGGGTCTCATCCTTGGCAAGCTCCCATGGTTTATTGCGTTCAGCATAACCGTTACAGAAGCTGACGTGTTTGTTGAGAGCGCGAAGTGCGGCAGATGTATCGTATGCATCCATTGCCTTGTGGTAGTCCGTGGTAGTATCTTCCATTGACTGGCGCAATGCAGCACTATCATCATCGTCGTAATCGCTTGCCTCCATGATTCCACCTAATGAGCGTTTGCTCATACTTAAGGCGCGGTTACAGAGATTCCCTAGATCGTTTGCGAGTTCGGTGTTGTAGAGCATCACCAGGCGTTGCACATCGAAGTCGGCATCTTTGCCGATAATTACATCGCGCACCAGGTAGTAACGTAATGTCTCAGAGCCAAATTGTTCTGCGAGTGCATCGGGATCGACGATATTCCCTAGGCTGCTCGACATTTTTTCACCACGAATATTGAGAAATCCGTGAACCAAGAGTTTAGGCATTTGCTCATTGGTGAAGCCCATTGCGTGAAGCATACATGGCCAGTAAATGGCGTGTGCGGGGACAAGAATATCCTTTCCAATGATATGTAAATCAGCGGGCCAAAGTTTTTCAAAATCGGGTAGATCTTTACCGCCCTCGTAGCCAGCAAATGAGATATAATTGATCAACGCATCGAACCAAACGTATGTGACAAAGTCCGGGTCGAAGGGGAGTTCAATACCCCAATGTAGCCGATCTTTTGGACGGGAAATACACAAGTCAGTATCGCCTGCGCGGTCAAGAGCGTTGAGCACCTCATTGCGCCGGAAATCTGGGGTGACTCCGAACTCGCCCGAGGTGACTACCTCTCTCAACCAGGCTGCGTGTTCAGATAGTTTAAAATACCAGTTCTCCTCTTCAAGTTCGATTACTTCACCCCACTCTGGGCCGAATTGGCCCTCATCGTTACGATCTTTTTCTGTTAGGTATTGTTCTTGGCGGACAGAATAGTAGCCTTGGTATGCTTTTTTATAGAGATGTCCTTCGTCGTGCAGTTTGTTAAGAATGTTTTGCACACAGGTCTTGTGAAGATTTGCCGTGGTTTCAGCCCAGCCGTTATATTCGACGCCAAGTTTCTTCCACAGCCCGACAAATTTTTTTGTGTTACGGTTTGCCAGAGTAGCTACGTTTACATTTTCTTTGTCTGCCGTTTGCTGCATTTTCTGACCATGTTGGTCTACACCTGTTAGGAAATAAACTTCGTCTCCTGAGAGTCGGCGGTAGCGAGCAATCGTATCAGCAAGAATTTTCTCATAGGCATGCCCTATGTGGGGTGAGCCGTTTGGGTAATCTATGGCAGTGGTGATGAAAAACATATCGAGCGGCAGGGGATAGCGCAGCGGCATTTACTAATGCAGCGACTAATTGTTTTGTGCGAATGTTCCGCTCACTTTAGCTTTTTGAAATTGGCTGTCTCTCCAGTTCATAAATGAGCGAACCGTAAGTTCACCTTTTGAGCTCTCTACCATTGAATCTACCATATTTTTGTTTTGCTCGGTGTCTTCAATTTCGCGATTTTCTACAAAGATGATTAATGAGCGGTCGTTTTCATGAATGGCCTCTGAAACGTCTCCGATGTTTAGGCCGCTCGCTGTTTGGTGAAGTTGGCGGTAACTTGGCTCGTTCTTCGGTGCGATGCCATCGGTAGAGTAGGGTCCAATTTGAATGGGAGTGAATCCTAGTTCTTTAGCAGCAACATCGAATCCTTTACCGCTCTTCATGGATGCTAGGATTTTTACACGTGCTTCGTCTGCGGCATTTTTGACTTTCTTGGTAGCATTTTCTGAGATGAGCTGAGCTCGTGCTTTGGCGCGCGCTGCTGTGTAATCAAGCAGCGCAGGTTCAATTATTTCATCAAGGCGGAAAATGATCCACCCTGTCTCACCGACGCGGAACGGTTTAGAGACCAAATCATAAGGATCACTTGTCATCGCCATTGAAAAGACTTCATCCAGTATGTTTCTTCCGCGGGCAGAGTTGCCTCGGAGTGACAGATCTTTGAGTTCGGCAGGGGGGCTATCCTGCGTAAATAAGTCGGATTTCACAAGGGTTTGGTTGTATTCAGCAGAAATCGCTTCAAAATCGAGAGGTAGCTTGTCGTTAATCTTCTGCACGATTTTGTCGGAGATCGCTTCAACATCACGCATCACTGCGATACGTGCTGCTTTTTTCTTTTCCTCAACAGCTTTTTTGGCTTTTTCTTCAGCCTCCTTGCGATTTTTTTCTGCATCGTTCTCTGCATCGATTTTTGCAGTTTCAGTTGCAGCTTTATCCTCTGAACTAGTTTTCTTATCTTCCTGCTCTGGGGTCTCGGGTTGGTCTAGAAGGATGTAAGAAACACGCCGTTGTTCCTTAGTTTTATATGCATCTTGATGAACTTCCCAGTATGCCTTGATTTCTTCTTCACTGGGGTTTTCCTTTTCGACAAAATCATCACGGTCGAGTGTGATGCGTGCCAGAGTTATGCTTTGGTTACGTGCTTCTTGTTGGTCCTGCACGGCAGTGCGAGGCGCAGATAATCCACCTCCTACCAGTTGAATCAGTTTGTTGAGACAAATGCTCTCGCGGACTATCTCCCGAAGATATTTCTCTGTCATGCCTAAACGACCCAAGCGTTTGTCCACAAATGCAGTGTAATCAAGGGCATTGTACTGACCGTTGGGCGCGAAACGCTGTGATGTTTTGAGCGATTGGGTTACCTCCTCTTCGCTAGCGTAGAGTCCCATTTCGCTCATGGCGCGTTGAAGAGTTGCGCGGTTCGTTATGAAGCGGTTGAAATCCTGTTGGTCAAGATTTCTGCTCATGGTGACATAATAATTTGCGTATCCGTAACGCATTAGCTGATTTGCCTGCATGAGCTGTTGAATATCTGGGGCAATGAGAAAATTAACATAGAAATGCAATCCAAGTTCGCTAGAGAGCTGGAGTGTGCGATCGCCACGGCGGTAATATTCCTGCTCGTCGATAGACAACCCATAAACTTCTAAGACGGCAGGGCCGCTTCCGCCACCAGCACCAGAACCACTGGTGGGTCCCATAGTAAAAAGAAATCCAGCGATGAGTAGCACGAAGACTATGATCATCAGGGCGGTGTATTTGCGCATGTTTTCAATCATGATAGAAATGTTGGTATGGTTTACCGTCTCTGTAGAGAGGATAGGCGCGGGAACTTAGTGAGAGAATCACCGTGTAGCAACCCTAAAGCCTCATGTGATCCTCAAAAATTAGGCTCTGGTGTGAGTTGTTAAGGAAAAAGCGACTGATATTTACTTGGATGGCTGATTTTGAATCAAAAACCTACATAGATGAAACCCTATCCTACATGTTGTTATTTTGTGGTATTTCGTAATGTTTGATAATTTGATTTTTAAGTTGTCCACAGGATAAGATTTTCCCGGCAATTCTGGCCCTTTGTTTGTTATTTATTTGGTTGTCCCGACAACGTCATGTGGTGTGGGATCTGAAAACATGGCGCACTTCATTGCGCAATCAGCTTGCTAGCGAGCGATTGCTTCGCTTCATTGGCGGCGATGAAAATTCTCGTAGTAGGCAAAGGAGGGCGTGAACACGCATTAATCACAGCATTAGACGAATCGCCAGTGGAGTCAGATATCTATTGTTTCCCAGGCAGTGATGCTATTTCAACCCTAGCGCAGAGCGTTGAAGTAGATGGTTTGCATAGTCTGATCGACTGGATGAGCCTGAACAAAATTGATCTCTGTGTAGCTGGTGAAGAAAGTTATCTGGTGAAGGACGAGGGGTTGGCTAATCTCTGCGAACGGGCAGGTATTCCATGTTGGGGGCCACACAAACAGTCGGCACAACTTGAGGCGAGCAAGGAATTTGCTAAGGAGTTCATGTTCAAGCACGATATTCCAACTGGTGCAGCAACAGGATGTGCTGACATTGATGAAGCACGAGCTGCGATCAACGGTATATACCCGACGGTGTTGAAGTTCGATGGGCTAGCCGCCGGCAAGGGTGTGGCTGTTTGTGAGGATGAGGCAAGTGCCGAGGAATTTCTAAACGAGGTGCTTGTTGAGCGTAAATTTGGAGAAGGACGTCTTCTCGTAGAGGAGTGCCTAACAGGTCCTGAGGTATCTATTTTTGCAGCTGTTTGTGATGAGCAGTACTTGGTCTTTACTCCGGCGCGCGACTACAAACGTATCGGAGATAATGATGAGGGGCCAAACACTGGTGGTATGGGGGCGGTGGCGAGTCGACAGTTAATCGATACCGATACGCTTGCCTTGATTGAAAAAACTATTGTGCAACCTACGGTAGACGGGCTTATCAAAGATGGGTTGCCATACCGTGGTTATCTTTACTTTGGATTGATGATGACGCCTGAGGGCCCGAAAATCATTGAGTATAATTGTCGATTTGGAGATCCTGAATGTCAGGCAGTCATGCCGCTGGTGAACGGTGACATTGCATCGTTCTGTCTCGCAGCTGCAAAAGGTGAAATGAAGTCTGATTATCTCAGTTTTGATGAAGGATGGAGCGTCTGTCTAATTCTTGCCAGTGCTGGATACCCTGCGACCTCACACAATGGTGATGTCATTTCAGGGCTCGATGATTTGTCTAATGCTCGTGTCTACCACGCAGGAACCCGCCTCAATGATAGTGGAAACTGGGAAACAAACGGCGGTCGTGTTCTTGCCGTTGTAGCAGGTGGTGAGGATCGACTTACAGCTGTGGATACTGCATATGAGGAGCTCAATAAAGTTAGCTTTGATGGAGCCCAGAAACGCACCGACATAGGACGAATGCATTTTTAGTATAGCCTAAAAAATGCCTTCTATAAATTCCTCCTTATCGAATCTCTTGAACTGCTCGGGCTCTTCGCCCAGGCCAATAAAGTGAGTTGGGATGTTTAGCTCTTGTTGAATTACAACCGACACGCCGCCTTTTCCTGAGCCATCCATTTTAGTAACGATCAATCCGTCTAATTTGAGTGCTTTGTTGAATTCCTTGGCTTGTGCCACTGCATTGCTTCCGGTGGTGGCATCTACAACTAATAGCTTTACGTGTGGTGCTTTTGTATCTTGCTTGCTGATAGTGCGTTCGATTTTTCCAAGTTCTTGCATTAAGTTATGCCGTGTGTGAATACGCCCTGCGGTGTCGCAAATAAGAAACTGTGTTCCGCTGTTGATTGCCTGCTGATGGGCGGTGTAGCAGACCGATGACGGGTCGGCATTATGTGCGCCCTTGACGACAGGGATATCTAGTCGATCACCCCAGGTGGTGAGCTGATCAACAGCTGCTGCACGAAAGGTATCGGCTGCTGCCAGCATCACAGAGAATCCATGATTTTTAAGTAGCATCGCTAATTTTGCCGATGATGTTGTTTTGCCAGTTCCGTTCACGCCAACCACAAGAATAACAACAGGTTTTTTATTGGTATTGGGAGATAGCGTCGGAGAATCATCTATTAAAATAGTTGCTATGTGTTGTTTGCATACATCAACCACATCCTCTCCCGAGATTTTGCGACCCATGTTTTGCAGGTCATCAATGATGGCCATTGTCGTACGTGCACCTAGGTCAGCACCAATTAAATCAGCCTCGAGTTCATCCCAGTCGATCTCAGCTGTATTGGTAACTTTGTTGAGTAGTTTTTTGAAAAAACCTGCCATTGCAGGGCGCGTTTAGTCGCCTACGGCATAATTCGCAAGACATTTGAGGTGGATCACTTTTTGAGAGGAAGGAGCAAGCATTTACCATGAAATTGATGAATAACTGTCGGGGAAGATGGCCATTCAGAGAAAAAACAAAAAAAACCATACATAATTTGAACGGATATCGGTTCGTGTGGTCTATATATGATGAGTGTCGCGCACAGCAGCATTCACACACACACACATAAACACACACTAAGGGTGAACACAACAGTTGCAATTGTTGTATCTCTGCACATCAGCACATGATGAGTTGAATTGCCCAAAATGCTCCGGGATGCCTTTAGGCTCCCGGGGTTTTTTTGGCCCGTTGGTAGAGTGAATGATAGGATCTTTGAGCCGCTTCGGCTATTTTACCGATTGTTTCCATGTGGCAAAAATACCAGCAGCTGCAGCGGCGGCGGCAATAATGCAGCCGAAACCAACCGTGGTATTACCATACATTACCAAACCGGAACCAAGCAACACTCCATAGACGAGCACGCATCCGAGGACTGTATTCAAGATGCCGATTGGAAGGTTGACCGCGTCATGCTGAGGTTTGATAGGATTACCAGCCTGTTCGGCCTCATTGATTATGGCTTTCCAGCCTGGGCCACCTGGGTTGGTGCGCTCGATGAAGCTGCGTAGCGTTGCCTTATCGGTAGGTTTTCCCACGTAGGCTGCGATGATCCACGCCACGGTGGTCACTCCGACGATAACCAGCATTTCTTGCCATAGCTCGAAGGTTCCCTTGGCAACGGCAAAGCGTAACAACATCGCGACAACAAAGGAAACCACCATCGCAGTGACTTCGGCAGCTGCATTAATGCGCCACCAGAACCAGCGCAGAATGAAAATCAGCCCAGTGCCGGCACCGATCTGGGTGATGAGCACAAAGTTATCAAGGGCACTTTCCATCTGCAAAGCAAGCAAAGCAGTCAGACCCATCATCACTACAGTAGAGATGCGGGCGATCAGCACCAATTGCTTTTCTGATGCATCCTTCTGAATGAAACGTTTCCAGAAATCATTCACTACATAGGAGGACCCCCAATTTAGATGGGTGGAAATCGTTGACATGTAGGCAGCCACGAGACTGGTCAGGACCAGTCCCAACCAACCCGCAGGTAAGAAGGTAAGCATCGCCGGATAGCCGCTGTCGTTCGCTACTTTTTCGGCGTGGGGGAATGCCTTCTGAATATCTGTGATTTCCGGAAAAACCACCATCGATGCGAGAGCTACGATGATCCATGGCCACGGACGGATCGCATAGTGAGCAACCTGGAAGAATAGTGTTGCACCGACAGCGTGCTTTTCGTTTTTGGCGGCGAGCATGCGTTGTGCGAGGTAGCCTCCGCCACCGGGCTCGGCACCTGGATACCACACCGACCACCATTGCACTGCAAGGGGCATGACAAACAGCGCGATGACGGCATTTTTTGTGTCACTGTCGTCCCACTCAGCCGCACTCGGGAAAAGGGACATTTTTTCTTGCACCGCAGCATTTGCAAAAAGGCCGTCAAGCCCACCTACAGCAGGATGGCTCACCGCATAATAGGCAGCGGCGAAAGCTCCAATCATGGCGATGATGAACAGCAGGAAATCAGTCAAGATGACACCCTTGAAACCTCCCATTGATGAGAAAATTACTGTGACGACCATGGCAATGCACACAGACTCAACAGGTCCCCAACCCAGCATCGTTTCACCGATCTTAATCGCCGCCAGCGAGACTGAAGCCATGATGATAATGTTGAACAGGACACCCAGATAAATGGCCCGGAACCCGCGCAAAAATGCTGCGGCCTTGCCACTGTAACGCAATTCATAAAACTCCACATCGGTGAGAACTTCAGACCTGCGCCACAGCTTTGCATAGATAAACACTGTGAGCATACCGGTGAGAATAAATGCCCACCACATCCAGTTCGCCCACACACCATTCTCACGGACAAGGTTGGTTACGAAGTTAGGGGTGTCGGTGGAGAAGGTCGTGGCGACCATAGAAAACCCGAGAAGCCACCACGGCATGTGACGGCCTGACAGGAAAAATTCACCAGACGATTTTCCCGACTGCCGGGAAACAGCAAAGCCAATGCCGAGAGCGACGACGAAGAATGTTATAAGGATAGCCCAATCAATTTTGGCCAGCTCCATGGCTGCAAGTGTAGATCCCATAGGTATATGTTGAATATTGTATGTGTGACCAATGAAAGCTAGGGAGGCGATGCCTTTGTGACAATGTAAAATTTGGCGCTAGATGCCTTGCTGTTCGTTGGTGGACAGTCGGGTGCCCAGCTCCAGTCCGTTAACGATACAGTCGCCCACGGAAATACCACCCCGATAGTTGCCGGCGAAGTGCAGGCCGGGATTGTTTTTCTCTACTTCATCCATAGCATCGAGTGCATTTTGATAGTCTAGACCATACTGAGGGATTGCTTTCGGCCATATTGTTTTGTGACGAAAAGTTGGCTTACCGTTGACGCCAAGCAAACGGTCAAGTTCGGCGAGAACAATTTCATCGGAATTCTCT
>DPWT01000268.1:12634-13278 GCA_003527555.1 Verrucomicrobiales bacterium
AATACTCCGGATGAATTGTGCCACCCATCATACAGGTTAGTGTAACGTGTCCTTCTGGCGCACGACCATCGAACATACTCGACGAAAACAGAACACCCAACAATCGGCTATTTTCCGATTGCTTGATGAGCATGCCAAATCCATCCAGTGGGTGCGTGATGTCTTCTTTTTTGAAGCCAAGTACGAGGCTCGTTACAGGTGGAGAGTCCAGAGACATCACCGGCGTGAGACCATTAAAAACAGAGCTCGGCAGGGGAAGGTCTTTGAGTTTGTGATGTGGTGCAGTGATTACGAGGTTTTTACATGTTGTTTCTTGCTCGCTGCTGATGTTATTCCAGTAAACTGACCAACCAGTATTTATTTTTTTTATCTTTTTGATAGTGCAGTGCGTCTTGACGGAATTGTGTGGGAGGTGGTCGTGGATTGCTTTTGGTATGGCGTGCATACCTGAGCGAAATGATAGCATCTTACCTTTGGCGAGCCGATCTGGGTTACTGCCTGCGCCTAACTTTGATGCTATGGCCCCGAGAATAAATGACCGGTAGCGGTTCTCAAGGCTCCAGAGGCGGGGGAAGGCGTGGCGAACTGAGAGTTTCTCTGGGTCACCTGCGTAAATGCCACTGACAAATGGTACAGCAGCGCTG
>DPWT01000100.1 GCA_003527555.1 Verrucomicrobiales bacterium
AACCAGCGCGTCGATCATACCAAGTGGTGCGTGCTACGCTGGCCACATCCATCGATGGCCCAACAAGCAGGGATGAGCACGGAAGCATTTGAGAACTTTTACTTCGACGTCTGCCTGTTCGACTACAAAAGCCAGATCCCCGCGATGAACGCCTTGAAGCGCATGGTTGAAAAAACCGATCAGGTCCACATCGTTGGCAACGGCACTGACTTGCGCTTTTCCCTTAAAGGTATCCCCGCGCTTATCAGCGCAGGAAACTACAACGTGCCCGACGGCGAGGTCTTCACCTCACCCGTTAAAGATAGCGCAGAAGGTGTCATCCAATACAACGTGCCATCACTCTATCAGGGAATCCCCTTCGACAACGTACGTTTCGAGTTTAAAAAAGGTAAAATCGTTAAGGCCGAGGCAGGAGCACAAACCAAGGCACTCAATAAGATCCTCGATTCCGATCCCGGAGCACGCTACATCGGCGAGTTCGCACTCGGACTTCACCCACTGATAAAGGAACCCATGCGAGATATCCTGTTCGATGAAAAAATCGCCGGCTCATTTCACTTCACCCCTGGCCAGGCATACGAGGACGCGGACAATGGTAACCGCTCACAAGTCCACTGGGACCTCGTCAACATCCAACGCAAAGACTACGGAGGTGGCGAAATCTACTTCGACGGCAAGCTTATCCGCAAGAACGGGCAGTTTCTTGCCAAATCACTGCAGAAGTTAAATTTCTAACAGATAGAAATCATATCGAGTATTTCTCTATAAAAGCTCTGTCCCTTTATTGCAGTCCCTTTATTGCACTTGGTTACGCGTCCAACCTCAGTTCCTACTTGGCCTCCTCTACCTCCGCCGACGCGTCAGCGCCAATCCAAACGCCGCACCGAAAAGCAGTGCCGAGCGGGGCTCAGGCACAGCCATGAGCGAAACGTTGTCGATACCTACCGGACCGAAGAATTCATCCCCGATGGCTGCGGTTCCAACATTGGAGGACATTATACGAATCGCCCTGATATCAGCGAAGGTCTGCTCGTAGGTGTCCGTGCCTAACTGCCCCATTTCGTTGCCAACCTTGTGCAAATCGGCTTCTAGTAGCGACAGGGAAACTCGAATCCACGGGGTGTCGGTCGTGCGGGTGATCGCCGCATTGCTGACCCACCACGTGCCGTCTGCGACCATCGGCGAAGAGCGGTTGCCGATCGCAACACGCAGTTGGAGATCGTCGACGATACTCATGTTGGCAACATCGAGCTCGACATGCGTGACGCCGGAGCCCAAGTAATCACCCACCCAGGACGACGATCGATTGAAGGTCAACAGGCGACCCTTCTCACCGCTACCATCCGCAGCAATGTTGAGATACGGATTACCAGGAGTAGGGGATGCCACCGTGCTTGTCGTCCATGGCATCCACCCGTCACTGCCACTGTCAAAGGTGGAAGTGGCCAGCGTGATCGCCGCGACGGAAGGCGAACAGATCATCAGGATGAAGCCGAGAAGAACGACAGCAGGTAGTCGCGAATGAGACTTGGTTTGGTGATTCATCTTAAAAGATTCCGAGGGGGTTTGGTGTGGAAACTGGATTAAAGAAGTTCGTTGCATTCGGGAAGACGGTTTCTAACTCGGTATTCGGCACTCCATACCACGATGCAATCTCGGAGCCATAGGCATCCACCGATGTCGTCGGCAACAATCGCCCCCGTCCGATATCAAGCGGCCCGCCCGTCGCAAGCACTGGATAGTCGCCGTAAATCTTGCCTCCGTTGACATCACCTCCAATGACGAAGTGGTTTCCGCCCCAGGCGTGGTCGGATCCTGATCCATTGGATGTTAGGGTGCGACCGAAATCGGAAATCGTGTAGAGCACAACGTCATTCTGCAGACCAAGATGCCCCATCTCCGCCCAGAACGACGTAATCGCGTCGTTCACCTCGGTAAATAGGTCAACCTGGGGCTGGAGCAGTTCACTGTGATGGTCCCAGCCCCCCCTTTCGACAAAGAAGATCTGCCGATCCATACCCAAGGTCGTGCGAGCCTGCATGACTTTCGAAATGACCTCCAACCGGCCTCCAATCTGACTAGAGGGAAATGCCTCCGTGGTCGCGAGTGGCGTCACCGCATTGTCAAAATCGATCCCCGTGTCGATCGAAGCACGGTTACTCGTAGAAAGAGTCCCTTGGTAGAGGTTCTTATAAGTCTCAGAGAGAATGCTGTCGACCGCATTGGTCTTGGCAATCGTCTGAGCATTTCCACTGGCCTGATCGTAGCCATTTAAGAGGGTCACCCCGTTAGGGCCGGTGATGTAGGGCACCGAGCTGTTACCGGTCTGTAGTATGTTATTGCCCGACAAGGAAAGGTTCATGCCGATGCTCCCCATCGAATTTGCCTGACTCATGCACTCCGCCATACGGCCCGCCCAACCCTTCGGTCCCGCCCCACGGGTCTGAGGAACCAGGGTTTGCCAATGAGTCCGCTCGTCCGCGTGCGAAAATAACCCGGTGGGTAACTGAACCGCCTTTGCGTTGTAGTCGCCGAGCGAAGTCGGCTCAACCAAAGTGCCGACGTTGGCAACGAATGCCGCATCCCCAGCATTATAGAGGCTCTGCAAGATAGGCAAATTTGGGTGGATTCCAAAATCGGTGTAATCCTGCCCGGTACTCGTGATCGGCAGAAGACTTCCACTGGGTAAGGCGAGCGACGTCCGCACCGTGGAATACTCCGCGTGCGCTGCGGTATCACGCGGGACGAGCATGTTGTAGGAGTCGTTGCCGCCATTGAGAAACAGGCAAACAAGCGCCTTGTAGCCGGCGAAGGGCCCACCTCCAGACGCCGCCCCCGCAGTCATACGCAGAGTGAGCAAGGTTGAAAACAGAGAGGCCGTGCCCACCGCAGCGCAACTGGCCTGCTCGATGAATTTTCGACGATTGATATCTTCGCTCATGGTATTCTTGGTAGGAATTATTGGATGATATTGAATTCAGGAAGCAAGCCGAAGAGCTGGAGGGCCATCTCCACCCGATCTTCACGCTGTTCGGTGGTGTCACCGTTGATGGTGTCGATCGCGGTAAAGAGGGTAGCCCGGTTAGTGGCCGATAAACGTCCGGGAGTCAGCATCAGCTCAAGGTGATCAAGCAGGGCGTCATGACCAGCGACAGTGTCTTCGGCGAGGCTGATCTCATGGGTTAGGTCGAGATTCGACTCCAACTTGGTGGTTCCCAAAGTCCCGTCGATGCCAGAGAGAACCAGCTCCCTAATGGCATTCTGCAAGGATAGCGCGGTCACGTCATTGTGAATTTGGAACTCTGGCGCAAACAAATTGCGATCCAGAATCGACCCCGTGGGCTGGAAGCCCGGAAGGTAATAGTTAAAGACCGATGGCGACTTAAACGGCTCCTGCGCGGTCTCATTGGCGATGTTTTTGAAGGCCACTATGCCGTAGGGGTTTTCAAGTGGATCGGAATGAGGCGCGATCTCGAAGGCCCGGGCATAACTCAAGAGCCGAATCAATGGCTCCCGAAGTTTCCCGTGAGCCGTGTCCCCGGATAGCGTCACTTCCCGCGCCTCAGGATGCAGGAGGATCGCCCGGAAGACCGCAGACATGTCGCCCCGAGCCATGGTGCCCACACCGTTGTAGTGACCATGGGTAAAGGCATCAGCCACCGCCTTGATGTAGTTCGGCGATGGATTTGAAGCGGTCATTCGCTGAATCAGGTTCCGAGCAAGGAACGGTGGCGTGTTAGGGTGATTGAAGAGGTGATCCAAAAAGCTGCCGATTTCTTGTCTCAATCCGGCGTCATCCTGCGTCGCCGCAACGATTGTCGGTCGGGTGAGGGGCCCCTCTGGACCATCGTAGTCGAGCAGGGTCTTGGTCGTGAAATCATGCAGCCAGATATTCGTCCGCATCGGGTCAATCCGGTTTGTGGTTCCCCTGATCTCGATATTCGTCCGGGTGGTTTCCAGCCGAAGTCCGGTAAATATCTTTGCAATTTCAAAAATGTCATCGTTGTCGTAGGTCGGCACCGGATTGCCATTCCCATCAAGGGCCAGTGTCCCATCCTGATTCAACAACCAGAGGCCTATCGTGAAAAGCTGCATGATCTCCCGGGCATAGTTCTCATCGGGAAAGGTGCCGGCGCTCGGGTTGGCCTTCGCGTTGCCTTGATAGCTCAGATAGTAGCCCATCAGCGGCGAATAGGTTACTTCATCAATGATATCACGGAAATTGCCAAAGGTGTGCCGAAGAAAAATGTCGTAATACTTAAGCCAGCTTTCACCAATATCAGTTTGGGTCATCCCCACGGTGGAAACCACAAAGGTCTGACTGATTGCCCACGCTGCCCGTTGGCGAAGCGCATCATCCGCCGTCATCGCAGCGTGATGCCAAATAGCCTCCTTCGTGTGGCTTGGGGTAATCTCATTGTTGGGAGTTTTATTGGCAACAGTGCCAACGTAATAAGAGAACTGCTGACCATGGGTAGCGTTGTGGGCCACCTCGTAGGGATCGGCACCCTGCACATAGCTGGGGTCGGAACGCTCACGCCAAAAAACACGCAACAGCGTCGGCGACTTGGCGATCTCCGCATCAATCCACTGCTGATAGAATGTGTAGGGCGGATCATTGAAGCCGCTGAGTGAACCAACCCCAGGGAAGCTGGAAATCATAGCCCTCGTCGGACCGAAAGTCGCCTGTTGGAGAAAACGTGAAGCTGCATGTTCGTTGGTCAGAGAACTACTAGAGCTCTGCCCCACACGATAGAATCTCCTATCAACATTGATCGCATCGGTAAGAAACTGGCCCTGCCCGGTTGGCGAAACAGGCAAGGTGAATGGAAAGATATTCTCCCAACCGTTACCATAGTCACGAGCTACTGGCTCCCAGTTAGAGAAGTCCTCCGATCGTTCCAACACTCGGAACGATTGCCCACCAACGGCGTCAGGCAGAGAGACCTCTGCATCGCTTCCGTTTAAAGTGATCTCTGGAGGATCAGCCAAAATTGTGGAAGCACCGATGACAAGGCCGAAGCAGAGAGTAGTCATTCTCAGGCCTCGCTTGTATCGGGGGGTAATCATTACAAATAGGTTTTTGTTGAGAGCGAGCCGTCCTCCAGCCAAAGTGGATGAGCAAGGTCGGATCTTAGATTGCAAGGAATTTGCTGGGGGGGGCGTTGTTAAGAGGGGAGAAAGGGGGCTAGCCAACGTTTAGCGGTTGCTCTGTCGACATGATGCCACCCTCGGTAGTCTATTTGAACGGAAGCGTAACTACCACCATTAAACTCCGGGTAGCCGATAAAGTTTCAAACTACTAATACTTTTTTTGGGGGGGGCGAGGTGTTCGGAGAGGCTTTCATGGGTTGATCGGCCCACCTAAAGCTGTGGTATTTTGATGTCGGATATCGAGTGCGGTTAGTTTTCTGTATTTATGATGGGATTTCTGTGCAAAATCTTCCAATCATTCTCGTATTTAGTATTTAATTCATCAACTCATGAAACAGATTCTCTTGTTACTCATACTCTTGGCTCCTGCACTCGTACATGCCGATAAACCAAATATTATCTACATCCTCTTAGATGATGCTGGCTATGGCGACCTATCATGCTACGGGCAAAAAAAGTTTACCACGCCAAATGTCGACCGCCTCGCTAAGGAGGGGATGAAATTCACCCAGCAC
The DNA here is from genome assembly GCA_003527555.1 of Verrucomicrobiales bacterium. Classification (GTDB taxonomy): domain Bacteria; phylum Verrucomicrobiota; class Verrucomicrobiia; order Verrucomicrobiales; family Akkermansiaceae; genus Oceaniferula. Next base: position 5,670 of record DPWT01000100.1, read on the forward strand.
TACTCTGGATCAACCGTCTGCGCTCCTACGCGCTCAGTGCTGATGACCGGACTTCATACCGGCCACACCCCGTCACGCGGCAACCGCGAACACAAGCCCGTGGGGCAGTTCCCTATTCCAGAGGATACCTTCACTATTGCTGAGGCGCTGAAAGCCAAAGGATACGCCACAGGTGCATTCGGCAAATGGGGACTAGGATTCCCCGGTTCCGAAGGTGATCCCACTAACCAAGGATTCGACCGCTTTTTCGGCTGGAATTGCCAACGCAATGCTCATACCTACTACCCGAAGTGGCTTTACGACGGCACAAAGAAAGTCGAGTTCGACGGCAAAACCTACGTCCACAGCCTAATCATGGACGAGAGCCTCAAGTGGATCAGGGAGAACAAGGACAAACCCTTCTTTCTCTACCTACCCATCGCCATCCCGCACGCTGCCATGCACGTGCCTGAGAAATACGCCGCTCCATTCCGTAAAAAATTCCCCCAGTTCGAGGAAAAAGTCGGCCGCTACGGCAACAACACTCCGCACAAGAAAAACCCCGCCGCACAATTCGCTGGTATGATGACCGTGATGGACGAAGGCGTTGGACAGCTCATGAACCTTCTCAAGGAGCTTAATCTGGATGACAACACCGTGGTCATGTTTAGCTCAGACAACGGTCCGCACAAAGAAGGTGGCCACATGCCTGATTTCTTTAACTCAAATGGTGGACTACGCGGATATAAACGGAGCCTAACAGAAGGAGGGATCCGCGCACCACTGATTGTTCGCTGGCCAGGAAAGGTCAAGCCGGGCACGATTAGCAATCACATTTCCGCGCACTGGGATCTGTTCCCCACCCTCTGCGAAATTGCTGACGCCAGTATCCCTGAAGGACTCGACGGCATTTCCCATCTACCCGAATTGTTAGGTAAAGATCAGAGAAAACACGAGTATCTCTACTGGGAATTCATGGAGCGAGGTGGCAAACGTGCCTTACGATTCGGTGAAAAAGGTGAGTGGAAAGCTCTGCAACTCAAGATGTCGAAAAACAAGAATGCACCCATCGCACTTTACCATCTGGCTGAAGACCCTCAGGAAAAGAATGATGTCGCAAACCATCACCCTGAACTCATCAAATACGTTAAAAAGACCTTTGATAAGGCACACACAAAAAACCCACATTTCCAGTTTCAGTGGGAAAAATAAGCTCCATTCTGGCGCTCAGCCTATTTTCATTTTCCGGTCTCGCAGCTCAGGAATCCAAGGGCCTGGACATCTCGCTCATTTCAGAGACCCCCAGCGTGGTGCCGGGCAAAAAAATCACCGTTGGGCTCCGCATCCACCACCATTCCGGCTTTCATACATACTGGAAAAACCCTGGCATCGTCGGTATGGCTACCGCCATCAAGTGGAAGCTGCCTGATGGATTCACTGCCAGCGAAATCCGCTGGCCCTATCCCGCGCTCACCACCATGGCTGGGCACCCATGTCACGGCTACGAGCGTGACGTCATTCTGATTGTTGAGATTACCGCACCTAAAAAAATCCCCACGAAAATGGCCACCCTGACCGCTGAAACACGCTGGATGTGCTGCGCAAAAGATTGCTACCCTGGCTTCAAAGACTTCACACTTACATTACCTGTGAGTGATCTATCGATCCTCGACCCAAAAACGTCCCAACACTTCAAGCGCGCTCGTGGTGAGATGCCCAGCAAAGCCGCTCCATGGGAAACAACCGTGACGTCAAAGGCCGATGCCAAGCATATCAAGCTATGGCTGACTCCCAACAAAGCCAACGCCCCGGCACCTGATTACCTATTTTCAGAAGACGGGCAAATATCATCTAACAAAAAACAAAAATTCACTAAACAAAACGACGGCAGCTTCTTTCTTGAGGTCCCCCGCTCCGAGTTTTCGCCAAAAAATAAGACGAGCCTGCCAGCCGTCATCAAGGCGGGAAATAGCCACTTCCGCATTTCGCCAACCT
>DPWT01000283.1 GCA_003527555.1 Verrucomicrobiales bacterium
ATTGGCTCACGTAAAGCACGCTCGGCATCACGTGGCATCAACGCCCGGCGCGCCGATGTCAGCACTGTCAAACTGTGCCTGAGCCTGTTTTCCAATACGCGCTGTAATGCTCCCGCAAGTGATGCCACATTACCCTTAAGCTCTGCAGCATCTGGCGCTACAAGCTCCGCAGCCGCGCTGGGTGTGGGAGCACGTACATCTGCGGCAAAATCCGAAATCGTAAAGTCAATTTCGTGGCCGACTGCGGATACAACAGGGATCGAGCAATCATGAATGGCACGAGCGACTACCTCTTCATTAAAATTCCACAGGTCTTCGAGCGAGCCCCCACCTCGACCAACAATAATTACATCCACGTGAGGAAGATTGTATTTTGATGGATCACTCAACTGGTAGAGAGCCTCAGCAATAGAATGCTCGGCGCCCTTGCCTTGGACTATTACCGGATAAAGAACCGGCTGCACCCATGGTGCCCGACGATTTAATATATTGAGCATATCCTGCAGTGCAGCACCCGTTGGTGAGGTTACCAGCCCAATCACCCTAGGGAATTTAGGCAGCGCCATTTTGAGCGCAGGGTCAAACAGACCTTCGGAATTAAGTTTGCGTTTCAACGCCTCAAACCGTGCCTGCAAATCACCCAGACCAGCGTCTTCTAGCTGCTTTACAATGAGCTGCATTTGCCCGCGCGCCTCGTAAATAGAAACCTCACCAAAAAGCCGTGCCTGCATGCCATTCTCTGGTTGCGCTTTGGCACGCACAGCATTCCCACGGAAGAGGACACAGGAGATGTGTGCTCCCTCATCTTTCAGAGTAAAGTAACAGTGCCCGCTCGCCTGCCTGCGAAGGTTGCTAATCTCTCCCTCAACCCATACATCTCCTATCTCGATCTCGAGAAGGTTTTTCATTCGCCTGACCAACCGAGTTACTGTAAGCGCATCTGCCACGCCCAGAGCATCACTCCGGATACCCTATCTGACAACCTGAAAGTCTTGACTCTTAGTTCTTAGTTCTTATACCACATCTCGCCATGGCCAACAAAGATCAGACTGATACAGATCGTATGGAAAAGCTTGTTTCCCTCTGCAAGGGTAAAGGGTTCATCTTTCAATCCGGAGAACTCTACGGTGGATTGAATGGCTGCTGGGACTACGGCCCACTAGGCACAGAACTAAAACGTAATATCAAAGACTTCTGGTGGCGTAAAAACGTGCTCGAACGCGATGAAATCGTCGGCATGGATGGATCTATCCTAACCCACCAAGCCATCCTCACAGCATCTGGCCATGTTGGCGGATTTTCTGACCCAATGGTCGACTGCAAAGTCTGTAAAAAACGTTTCCGCGCTGACCAGTTGGAGGACATTCCAAGCTGCAACAAAAAAGCCCAACTCCCCAAGGGCGAAGACAAGAATTGTGAACTCACTGAACCCAAAGAATTCAACTTGATGTTCCAAACCAAAATGGGAGCATCTGCAGACGACGACGACCCTAATGCTGTTGCCTACCTGCGCCCAGAAACAGCCCAGACAATTTTCGTGCAATACAAAAACGTATTGGATTCAACACGCCTAAAACTTCCTTTTGGTATAGCCCAAATAGGCAAGGCCTTTCGTAATGAAATCAATCCTCGCAATTACACATTTCGTTCTCGTGAATTTGAACAAATGGAAATTGAGTACTTCTGTAGACCCGAAGATGGTCTGCGCTTGACAGAGGAGTGGCTTGAAAAACGCCTAAAATTCTATACTGAAATTGGCGTGCCTCGTGAAAAATTACACGTGTTAGATATCCCAGATGGCGAGCGCGCTCATTACTCTGAGAAAACCTACGACATCGAGTATGACTTCCCATTCGGCCAGCAAGAGCTAGAAGGTATTGCATACCGCGGCGCCTACGATGTTAGCAAACACCAAGAACACTCTGGGAAAAACCTCGAATATTTCGATGCCGAAACCAAAGAACGCTTCATCCCACATGTGGTTGAGCCCTCTGCTGGCTGTGACCGCACGATCCTCGCTGTTCTCTGTGAGGCCTACGACGTCGAAGATCTCACCAAAGAGGGCGGGAAAAAAGACGAGCGCACCGTGATGCGTTTCAAACCCTGCATCGCTCCAATCAAAGCCGCCATCTTACCCCTACTAAAAAATAAGCCTGAACTTGTCGAGAAAGCTAAGGAAGTGAAGCAGCTTCTCCAACCACACATGAACATCTTCTATGATGAAACAGCTGCCATTGGCCGCCGATACCGCCGCCAAGATGAGGTAGGAACACCATTCTGTATTGCTATCGATTTCGAGACTCTTGGTGAAAAGGGTCCGGATGGTGAAGATTTCACCAACACTGTCACCGTGCGTCATCGCGATAGCATGGAGCAGGAACGCGTTGCCATCGACGAACTGCTGCCATGGCTAATGCAACGTATCGTTTAGCATAACATGAAACACCAGATTCTCGTCGCCGGAAAACCTGCACTCGCATACGCAAAAACAGGCACGGCAGAGTATCTCAAGCGACTGACGCGCTACGGCTCCTACGAGCTCAAACTCCTCAAAGATGGCAGCAGCCTGGATGTTTCTCAGCGTCTCCGTGAAGCAAGCGAAGGCACTCTACGCATAGTCATGGACGAGCGCGGAGAGAATCTAACAACATCACAACTGACCAAAAAAATTCAAGAATGGGAAATGCGTGGAATCAAGCGGGCGAGTTACCTGATTGGAGCCTCAAATGGTCACACAAAAGCACTCAGAGATGAGGCGCATCTTGTCTGGGCACTATCACCACTGACACTGCAGCATGAACTAGCGCTAGTTGTTTTGTTAGAACAGCTCTACCGAGTAGCAACCATCCAACGTGGCGAACCATATCACCGCTAAGGCAACAAACGGATACGTATGTTCTTGAACTCGACTGGAGAACCCTCCGACTCGAGACAAAGATAGCCTTCGGCAGGATCGCAGGCAGTTCCTCCCGACACCTCCTCCCCATTCACCCACAATCGGACTTCCCCGTTGATGGCACGGATATAATAATGATTCCACTTGTTGATTCCCTTGGTCAGACGCTTCGTTGGAAAACTGCGCTTACCATTGGGTGCTACCGGCATGAATGGCTTCATCTTGGCCGGCCCAGTCGGAAAAACATCTCCATGCGAGGTAAACCAATTTGAGGGTTTCCCCTTCTTCTTCTGCCAATTTGTCTCATACCCAAGATCCAGAACCTGAAATTCAATCCCATCAGGCAAATTACCTCTACCGGCAGCCAATTTATCAATCGAAACCTGGCTAGCCCATGCAAACACACCAGAATTACCAGCGTGCTTTTTGTGCATCCACTCACAAACCATTTCAAAGTTTTTAATTGGATGCTTCATTCGGATTACCCCAACAGGATCGCCTGTGCAAAACGCATGCCCACCCTTCCATGTCCAAGTGCCCGGCTTGCAATTCACATTGACAAAATCATTTCCAGATAGTGCTCTCCAGCCTTGACCGACACCGTCAATAAAAGCCTTTTTCAACTCAGGCTGAGGAGCATCAGGAGCCACAGCCTGCTCACCCGATAGCCCATTAGTCATTGGTAGTAATAGCCCAATTGCTAATACCCCAAAAAAATTTACACTCTTATAGTTGTGGAATACTTTCATATTACGAAATATTTTTTAATACATTATGTCACATCTGAAAAATCAGCTAGAAGTGTTTACCAACAAATCATAGCGCGCATTCTAACCATTTTTCTAAGCAACACTACTTATCATTACAATCACAGGCAACCAGCGACATCATCGCTGATCAAGAATCCCCAGCGCTCCTGCCCCTTCAGGACCTGTTGGCCGATTCCACGGCATGTCGCTTTCGCTAGATATTGGACCCGTTGGCTTTCGTGCTGATTGAGATGTATCGACACATGATACCAAAGGCAGAAAAGATAAGGCGAAAAGTGCATAAATTAGTTTGCTCATGAAGCTAAATTAATTCAGTGGATTATCGGAATCAAGTGCCATTTTACAACTGCTTGAATTGCCGTGATCTATCGACAAATGTTAACACCAGCAGATCCTAATGACTTACCATAAGTGGCTGGCATACCGCCACCAAGATTAGAAATCACCCGAAATATAGATTGTAAGCTACTCGTATTGAGCCATGTATAGAAAAACTTGCTTTGTAAACAATGATAAGACTGATTTTACTGCCACTTTTGATGACTTGTTTGTCGGCACAAGATGCAGACAACGCCATAATTCCTGAAGGGCATTCCCACAATGGCCATGCATTTAACGAGGGGCCCCGCCAAGCTGGCCCTCTCATGAAATCCTGCGGAAATGTCCATTTACCAATCACGTCTGTTTGGAACAAGGGTCAGGCGTACTTCAA
>DPWT01000112.1 GCA_003527555.1 Verrucomicrobiales bacterium
CCGAGGCGGTGAATTGGGAAAAGCTAAGGATGTGACTGTGGTAAAAGTTTCAAAACCTAATCAAGATTTTCGTTTTGATGTCCCAGTGATTGGGCCTGACACTGTGAAAAACTGTCAACGATCTGGAATTAAAACCATAGCTATTGAAGCTGGCAAAACGTTGATGCTTGGCGGGGACGAAGTTCGTGCCATGTGTGATCAGCATAAGGTCAGTATCGTTGCTGTTGCATCCGCAGATGGTTCCGTCAAAGTTGCTGAGGCGACTTGTGCTCATCCAGAGTCTGACTAATGTAGGCGTCATGCACGAGCTATGTTTTATAGATTCAAAATTACGAGTAATGAGCTCACTCATTTTTGTGTGTTTGATGTCGGCATGTGTTACCAAGCCAGAAAGCCAACTTGTTAGTAATGCTGAGGCGCTTGTATTGCCCAAGCGATACGATGCTACTGCTTATCCTAAGCTACGAATTGTTCCTGGATTATTGCAGTTGTTTTCTGATCCTCGATTAGAGAAATGGGTAAACTTGGCACTGGAAGGCAACCCAGATTTAAAGTTAACTGCGGCAAAGCTTGAGGAAGCTGGCTTCAATACCAGAAAAGCGTATGCGTTATCATTACCGAACTTTGCTTTGCGAGGTGAGGGTAATAGGGCACGTGCGAAAGTTGCTGGTAATTCTAACATATCGAACCGCTACTCTACGGGTTTGGATGTTAATTGGGAGCTCGATGTTTGGGGTAGAATCAGCAGCGGAATGAGTGCAGTTGCAGCAGATCAGGAAGCGGCCAATGCCGATTATGCCGCAGCAAAGCAATCGATTTCAGCGCAAACAATGCAGTCGTATTTTGACTTAATCGCCGCTGATAAGCTGCTTGCCCTCTATAATCGCAAATTATCGAGTTTTCAAAAATCTTATCAGCTTGTTGATCGCCGATTTATTTTAGGTACAGCAAATCTTGGCGATTCAGACTTGGCGAAAACAGATTTGGAAAACACGCGTGCTCAGGTTGCTCAGCGCAAGGATGTCCGTGATCAGGTATCGCGACAGCTTAGTGCGCTTACTGGAGGTTATCCAGATAGGTCTGCGGTAAAAACTTCATTTGGGTGGCCGACGCTGCGCAATGGTGTAAATTCTGGAATTCCGTCTGATTTGCTAAAAAACCGTCCTGATGTGGATGCGGCTTACCATCGAATACGTGCGGCTGATTCTAAGGTGACCGTTGCGCACCGTGATTTATTTCCTCGTTTCACGCTCACGGCCACTGGCGGTAATGAGACAAGTAGTCTGACTCGCTTAATCAATTCTAATATCAGCTTGTGGTCTCTCACAAGTCGAATTACGGGGCCGATATTTGAGGGTGGAAATCGACGAGCCGAGTTAGGGGCTGCCAATGCCCGCGCCAAACAAGCATATGCGAATTACCAATCGACCGTTATTAATGCGCTACGTGAAGTTGAGAATGCACTTGGTTCTGAGCGATATCTGCTCGGTCAAGAGACAGCTCTGCAAAATGCCCTAGCTGCGGCAAGACGTGCAGAAAATCGTATACGCAGAAATTATGAAGCGGGACTTGGAAACGTGCTGTCTTTGCTTGAGTCACAGCGCCGTTCTTTCAATACTGAGGAATCTCTTATCAATACTCGTGCATTGCGATATAAGAATCGTGTTACACTGGCACTAGCACTCGGCACGGACGCCTAACACCCTGCATTATGAAGCTTACTCTGAAGATTTTACTACCGCTCTTGTTACTGGTAGGAGCCTATGGCGTGGTAAAGACGCTACTACATTTGAAGGAGCCTAAGGAAATAAGGGCGCCTAGCGTAGTAGTTTCTGAAGCGGAAATCATTTTGGTGAAACCATCTGATCATGAGCCACCAGTGCGCAGTTATGGGACGGTAAGGCCCTTGTTTGAAACGAACTTGGTAGCACAGGTTAGCGGTATTGTAAAAGAGGTGGCCACGGAGTTCCGAGTGGGGCGGAGGGTGAACAAGGGGATGATACTGGCAAAGATCGATGACACTGACTACCGCGCGGCACTCGCGCGTGAACAATCAAATTTGGCGAATGCAAAACGCATCCTTGCCGAGGAGCTAGTCCGTGCTGATCAAGCGGCCGAAGATTGGGTTGCTTCGGGCAGGATGCTAGCAGACGCATCTGGATTTGTTTTGCGAAGGCCACAAGTAGAAGCAGCAAGAGCAAGTGTCGTAGCCCAGAATATGGCAATCGTTAAAGCTGCTGCAGACATTAAAAGGTCTGAGATAAGGGCTCCTTATGATGCTATTATTACAGCCCGTTCAGCTTCGGTGGGAAATCTTGCAACTACGCAAATGTCCCTGGGTAAGGTAGTGGCCACGAAAAGTGCGGAAATCAGGCTGCCCTTGACCTCAGAGCAGGTTTCCAGAATTACCATGCCTGAGCCGGGGAAGGTGCAACAAAAAAGACTCTTAGTTACTCTGACGACACCTAAAATCTCTAATGCGTCTTGGGCGGCAGAAATCGTGCGAAGTGAGCCTACGGTTGATAAGCGTAACCAAGTGACCTATTTAATTGCGGAAGTGTTTGGGCCGTATGATGTAGAATCTCAAAGACTCGCCATGGGAGCGTTTGTCAATGCCTCCATACCTGCTAACCCAATTAGGAATAGCTACGTGCTGCCTGAGGCTGCACTGGTGAATGATGCCTTCGTCTGGGTCATAGATGAGGATAACAAACTCGCTCGCGTCGATGTATCTCGGGTATATTCGCTCGATGGCAAAGCCTATGTCCGAATTAAGGGAGGTGATTTTACACAGCCTCTGAGACTAGTGGTTCGACCGCTAACCAATTTCCGACAAGGCATGGATGTGCGTCCAATTACCAATGAGAAGTGACCATTGAATGATGAACTTCCTTGAAAAACATCCATTTATCACCTGGTTTGCAACAAACCCAGTGGTGGTGAATATTCTCATGATCAGTATCTTGGGAGCAGGCATCATCACGTCTTTAACGGTTCGTAAAGAGGGATTTCCCGCATTCGCAGCTGAGACGGTCACAGTTAAAGTTCCAATCCGTGGTGGCACGCCTGAGGATGTTGAAAGGGGAGTGGCAATTAAGATAGAGGAAGCCTTGGGGTCGGTTGATGGTATTGATCACTTACGTTCGGTTAGTAAAGATAGTATGGCCACTGTGACTATCCAGGCGAAAGAGGGTTACTCAATCACCAAGCTGTTGGGTGATGTTAAAATCCAGGTGGATGCCATACCATCTTTGCCAGAACAGGCAGAAAAACCAGTAGTCACTGAAAAAAAGCGAACGGGTCAAGTGCTCTGGGTAGAGGTGTATGGTGATGTGGCAGAAGATGTCAGGAAAGAGACTGCCCGTAAGTTACGGGATCTATTGTTGCGGCAAGAGGCTATCTCAAAAGTTGAGGCCTTTGGCTCGCGTGATTATGAGATATCTATTGAGCCAACTGAACAAAAACTGCGCTATTATGAGATGACTTTTGATGAGCTGGCTCGAGCGGTTTCTAATAATTCTTTAGATCTTGGCGGTGGAGTCGTTCGTTCAGAGCGGGGAGATATAGCTCTGCGTTCACGCAAGCAGGCATATCGCAAAAATGATTTTGAAAACATACCCGTGCGAACCAACGCAGATGGTACTAGGATCTATGTGCGTGATGTTGCGGAAGTGCGTGATTCATTTGTAGATCAGGATTATTATAACCGCTTTCGTAGTCAGCCCACGACCAGTTTAAAAATTACCACAGAGGGTAATGACGATATCATTAATGCGGTCAAGCAAGCGCAAGAAGTTGTAAAAAATTTTACAGATCTGCCGGCGGGTGTGAAAACTACGACCTGGCTCGACGGTGCGGTGAACATCAGGGATAGATTATTTCTGTTGAGGAAGAACGGTGGTTTGGGTGTTCTGCTAGTTCTGGGGATTCTGATGTTGTTTCTCAATCTGCGACTCGCATTTTGGGTCGCTATCGGGATTCCTGTCTCATTAGCTGGGGCGATTACTCTATTTCCCATTCCTGGACTCGATCTCTCGGTGAATGTTATATCAGCTTTTGGGTTCTTAATTGTCCTAGGTATCGTGGTTGACGATGCGATTGTTATTGGGGAGTCGATTTACTCGGAAAAAGAAAAAGACAAGCATCCCGAGCTCAAAGATTCAGCGGTTAACACCACAGTGCGCGGTGTCAGTAAGGTCGTCACGCCTGCAACCTTTGGTGTGATCACAACTATTGCAGCTTTTCTTCCTCTGACCCAGGTTAGCGGAAGGCTGGGGAATGTCTTTGGACAAATTGCTATCACAGTCATTTTTTGTCTGATTTTCTCACTCATTGAATCGAAGCTTATTTTGCCCTCACATCTGGCCCATATCGATGTGCACAAAAAACCAAAAAATTGGCTGACCAAAAGATGGGCAAGATTTCAAGGATGTATTGCACGTGGCTTGCAGTGGGTGATCGAGAGGATCTATCGACCTGTACTTGATGCAATCATCCCATGGCGGTATGCAGTTATTGCTGGTTTTCTTGCAATTTTCATTGTGGTCATTGGATTGTTCCCTGCAGGGAAATTGAGGTTTGTTTTTTTTCCTAATATCTATCGGGATAACGTTTCCGCATTACTGGAGCTTGATCAGGGGCAATCGGTAAAATATCTGCATAAAACTGCAGAGAAAATTGCGCAGGATGCGCGTGATCTCGGGAAAGACTACAAAAAGAAGTTCGGGCACGATCCATTTTTGGAAATCCAAGTGTCGGCTAGCACGAACACACGAGCAGCCATTGCGGCGGAATTGTCTCGTTCATCGTCTCGAGGGTTTTTGTCGACGGAGCAAATCATTCGTGATTGGCGCAACAAAGTAGGGCCTGTTGCTGGCTCGCGGTCGTTATCATTTGCGGCTCGGGCTGGTCCGCCAGGGGGGGACATTGTGATCAATCTCGAAAGTGATAATCTAGATGAGTTAAAAGCTGCCGCAGATGATATGAAGGAAATCATTGCAACCTATCCTGGCGTCTACGACATACTTGATACCTTTGATTCTGGTAAGCCTGAGATTCGTTATAATATTAGCCCCGAAGGACAGGCAGCAGGATTTAATGAGCGCGATCTGGCTCGTAACATTCGAGATGCGTTTTATGGTCGAGAGGCACAGAGAGTGCAACGTGGGCGCGATGAAGTGCGTGTGATGGTTCGTTATCCAAAAGAGAAGCGTCAATCACTCGACACACTGCGCGAGATGCGTATTCGAGACAGTGATGGAACAATTGTACCATTCACGGTAGTTGCAGAAACTCGTTATTCAGAGTCGTTGGCATCCATCGAGCGTTACGATAATAAACGGGTAGTTGCAGTTGAGGCACGTGTCGATAAGACGATCACCTCATCTGAAGAGGTGCTTGAGCGGATGAGATCCGATTATTTCCCAAAAATGCAAGTTAAGTTCCCTGATATTTCCATTAGCCAGAGTGGTGAGGCAGAGCAACGAGCGAAGTCGATGAAGTCTCTGTTGATAGGATTCGTTTTTTCCATAGTCTTTATCTATGTGCTGATCGCAATTCCGCTCAAGAGTTATGCGAAGCCATTGATTATTATGTCGGTGATACCTTTTGGGATTATAGGTGCTTTATTAGGGCATTACATTATGGATATTCCAGTCTCAATACTTTCTGTGTTTGGTATCCTTGCGCTTTCTGGTGTGGTGGTGAACGACTCGCTTGTGCTGATTTGTCGGGTTGATGATTTAAGAAAAGAGGGAATGACTGCGCTGAACGCATGTCGCCGAGCTGGGGCCGACCGCTTTCGAGCGATTTTACTGACCTCGTTGACGACGTTTTTTGGACTTGCTCCCTTGTTGCTTGAAAAAGAGGTGCAGGCGCAGTTTCTAAAGCCCATGGCAGCTTCTCTGGCATTTGGTATACTCTTCGCTACACTTATCACTTTAATTTTACTGCCCGCCCTCTATTTGATTGCCAAGGAGATTAAAGATACGATTCGAAACCTATATGGTATAAGGCACGCAGACTAGATAGTGTCTTACTCATTTTTGAGTAATTTGGAAATTGGATTTATCTCGTTGAACGTGTAAAATCATTTTCATGTTACAGCTAGTAGAGCAAGGTGGTCCATTCGTCTGGGTGCTGGTGGCACTGGCATTCGTGGGAATGCTGTTGGTGCTGGAGAGAGCTTTCTTTTTCCAAAAAGTGCGTATCAACGTGGGGGACTTGCTACTTGGGTTGGCAAACCACATTGCCAAAGGGGAGTTTGCTGAGGCTGTGCATGAGGCAGCACGAGCGCCGGGGCCTACGGCTCGTGTGGTGCATGCTGTGCTGTCACGAAAAAATTTACCACGCCGTGATCTGCGTGATGTAGCTCAGGAAGCCGGACAACTTGAAGTCCCAAGAATGGAGCGTAATCTGCGTGCTCTTTATGGAGTTGCATTGGTTGCTCCATTGATTGGAATGTTAGGCACGGTAAGTGGATTGGTTAAAACGTTTCTCGCTGTGAGCGAGGAAAAGGGATTCGCTTCACCTGCAGATATGGCAGGAGGTGTTTATGAGAGTTTGATCACCACAGGGCTGGGCTTGGCAGTTGCAGTTCCCGTGTATCTTTTTTATCTATTTTTTTACGGGAGAGTGAAGCGTATGGTGCATCGTATTGAGCGTGCTGGTATTGAGGTGGTCAACATCATCTGTGATGCTCGAGATAAGGCGTAAGTGGTATCTTATCGTGCGATGCTGAGAGAAATATCCGACAAGGCAAAGAGTAAAAAATGAAACTTCAGCTGACATTACCTGCTAAACCCGGTTTTCTTCACACGCTTCCAGCACTTGATGTTATTGCTCTGGTGCTGGTATTCCCCTTGTTGGGCCCGTCGTTCGTGCAGCAGACAGGGATAGAGGTCAAATTACACGAGTCTACGTGGCGCTACGAGCAGATGGAGAACCCAATAGTTATCACTTTGGGGGCAGGTCAAAATAGGCCACTTTGGGTGAATAAAAAGCGTATTCCGATAGCTAAGTTAGAGGAGGAGGTAAAGCGCTTGCGCAATGAGGAAGGTGGTAAAAGCATTACGACCGCAGTGTTGAAGTCTGATGTCAGTGTGCCCAGCGGGGTGGAGAAAGAGATTATCGATAGGATCAAAACTATGGGTTTGAACTGCGGTTTGCTTTACAAGCCTGTGGTTAACAAATAATAACAGCGTGTATTTCCTTAGAAAAAAAAAGCAGTTGCGTGATCGGGATGCTGGGCTGGTATTCCATTGGCGCGGAGCAAAAACACACTACATGGCGAAGTTTTATGCTGTGATGGTCGCCGTGGGCTGTTTCGGATTTATTGCCTATGCTGTCCGTGTTGAAGGTCCTAAGCAGCCGCTCATATCCAAGCGAACGAGCACCCTTATCATGCTCAATGAGGATGACCCTAATTGCCGCAAACTAATGATGCAAATCGAAGAGAAATCGCCATTTCCTTCAAGATGGGATCCTGCCTATGATTCAGCAACAAATCAGCGAGTCGCCAAAATGGCTGATTCTGTTATGGGTAGAGCTTGGGAATACCAGCCTGCTATGTGGGAGTTGCCTCCTCGGTCTAACAAATCTACACAACTAACACCAATTCTTGATCCGGGTGCAGGTTTGGTCAGCGGGTTTATGTATCATTGGTGGCAGGATCTGGAAATATTACAAAAACCCACTGGGTCAGAACTTTTTGTTAGGGGTATTGTGACTGTCGAGGGTAAACTCAATAAACGCTTGATTTTACCTGAATGGATGTTGCCAGCGAATCTAGTGGCTGAGGATTGGTTTGGGCAATCATTCCGCTTCATGTTGAGTGTTGATGAACTAGGAGTTGTGCGCAGTTGTGTGCCACTGCCAGGTGGATCTCTAGGTACGACCCGCGCTACCGATGTCCAGAAAGGTCTTGCCGTGTGGGT